>CAZBNQ010000190.1:0-6028 GCA_964493035.1 uncultured Hyphomicrobiales bacterium
CATCTTGAAATATCTAAAAAGAAGAATTGTTAAACTTTGCAATGCAATGAATGAAGATAGCAATTATATCGGATATACATGAAGATGTAGAAAGCTTGAAAAAAGCAATAAACATAATAAATCAGTATAAATGCGATGATATAATATGTTTAGGAGATATTATTGGCTGTTCGAGTAAATATTGTGAGTATTCGGATACAAGAAATGCAGATGAATGTATCAAAGTTCTTAAAGAGAATAATATAAAAACGGTACTAGGTAATCATGATTTATTACATTTAAGAAAAACACCCAAATATGATGCTGGTTTCAATTATCCTCCAGACTGGTACGAGTTGGATGGAATAAAAAGAGAAGAATTGTCTTTTAAGAAAACGTGGATATATTATTCTGAGGCAAAAACAGAACTTTCAGATTCCAGCAAAGAATTTTTGTTGAACAATGATGAGTATTTAATAAGTGAATATAATGGAATAAAACTTTTATTTTCGCACAACTACTTTCCTGATTTTTCTGGATCTCTATTCACAGCAAATTTATCAATAAAAAATTTACACCAACATTTTGAATTTATGCAATATAATAATTGCAAATATAGTTTTTGTGGGCATAGACACTTACAAGGAATAATTACAAGCAACAAACCTAGCAAAAATATTATTTTACGAAATCTACAACAATTTAAGTATCATAGGTTCGGTATTGAAAAACTCAATGGTCAGATGCAATATATATCCATTCCAGCCATAGCTGATCAAAGACAGTTAAATGGGTTTATTATTTTTGATACTTATACTTATGAAATTTCTATTATTTGTATAAAAATTAATAAGCCAATATTTTATGAGAGAAACAGGATATAAACCATTAAAATTTTTTTTAAAAGTAATACTACCAAGCATCACAACAGTAGTATTATTTATTCTCGCATTTATTCTTTTTATTTTGCCTGAATTTGAGCAGAATGTAATGGAACGCAAAAGAGAAATGATACGAGAATTGACAAATACTACTTGGAGTATTCTACTTAAATACGAAAAAGATGTAACTGATAGCGTACTATCCGTACAGACTGCTCAGAAATTGGCTGCAGAAGAAATAAAAAAACTTAGATATGGTATCGAAAAAAAAGATTATTACTGGATTACAGACATAACACCGCGAATGGTTATGCATCCTTATCGAAGTGATTTGGACGGGAAACTTCTAGACGACTTCAAAGATTATCAAGGCAAAAAAATGTTTGTTGAGATGGCTAAAATTGCCAAAACACAAAACGAAGGTTATGTTGAGTATATCTGGCAATGGAAAGATGATCCCAAGCAAAAAGTTCCAAAATTATCTTATGTCAAATTGTTTAAGCCTTGGAATTGGATTATAGGAACTGGTATCTATGTACAAGATGTAAAAACTGAAATAGATGAATTAGAAAACAACCTTTTAATCATTTCTTCTATTTTGGTTATTTTGTCGTTAATATTACTATCATTTATTGTATTTAGAAGCTATAAAATTGAAAGACAATATATTGAGGCTGAGTATAGTCTTAAAGAATCTCGCGAAAAATATAAAGCTTTGACTGAATCTACTACTGATGGAATTATTATGCTTTCTGATAATGGGATTACTTTTTCTAATAGAAAAATGCAAGAACTATCTGGTTATTCTGAGCTTGAATTATTTGATATAAATATAAATGATCTTTTTCTGTTTGATGATAATTTGAATATTGATTTTAAAAAAGAAGGGCTTTTTGAACTGACATTAAAAACAAAACGAGAACAATTATATGATGTTTTATTAAACGTTTTGCCTATTACATATGCCGATAAAAAAGTTTGTGTCTTGTCTGTTAAATACTTAAGTGATTCAAGCATTGTTACAAAAAAAAGTTATGAAATGAGAACTTTTTATTTGGATGACGAGAAAGATCAAGTTATTTTTGATTTGCAAGCTCAATATTCATATTTAAATTTACCAATTAAAACATTTGTAAAAAATCTGATTTTCGCAAAATCTACTGAATCACTTAATGAGATCGTAGATAAATTCAAATTAACTAATAATGATGCTTTATTTGTAAAAGAGAATAATATAATTATTGGTATTATATCAAAGCAAGATATAATCGAAAGAGCATTCAATTCTAACGAAAAAAACCTAAAAGCACATCACATTATGACTTCACCTATACAATTCGCATTTGATAATATTCGATTATCCGAACTCCTTATATTTTTAAAAAAAATTAATCAAGATACTATAGCTGTTAAAAATCTAAATAATGAGTTTATTGGTACAATTTCTATTCAAGACATTTTTAAAGAAATATACATTAATAAGAATATTTTTTATTCTCAAATTGAAAATGCTGAATCAGATTCCGATATAAAAAATATACATAGAAAACTTCCTTTATTGATAAAGCCAATGATTATTAATGGTATCAATACTAGTCTGATTACTTCTATAACAACAGAAGTAGCAGATAGAATTACAAAAAAAATAATAGACAAAGCAATAAGCCAAATTGGTAATCCACCGGTTAAATTTGCATTTATTATATTAGGAAGCCAGTCAAGATGTGAGCAAACATTGTCTACAGATCAAGATAATGCAATCATTTACGAAGATACTGATATTGAAGACTGCATAGAAGTACGCCAATATTTTAATAAATTGGGAAATTATGTATGTGATTTGCTTAATGATTCGGGTTATGCATTTTGCAAAGGAAATATAATGGCAAAAAATGAAAAATGGTGCCAACCTATTTCAGTATGGAAAAATTATTATCAAAATTGGATTTACAATTACGACCCTCAAACAATATTAGATTTTTCAATATTTTTAGATTTTAAAATTATATATGGAAGTGAAGAAATAGTAGATTCTTTACGAGTATATATGAAAGAATTATTAATATCAAAACCAGCGTTTTTATATCAATTAGCACAAAATATGACAATGTTTAAGCCACCAGTTGGAATATTTGGAGGAATTATACTAGAAAATGTCGGTACTCATTCAGATACTATTGATATTAAACACGCAATGCAACCAATTCTCTTATTTGCAAGATTATATTCTATTCAAAATGATTTTAAAACATTAAATACAATTGAAAGAATAAAAGCATTAGCTGAAAATAAATCCATTTCTCTTTCATTTGCAGAGAATATTACTTTCAGTTATGATTTCCTAATGCACTTACGATTAAACCATCAATTAAATCAAATATTTAGCTCGCAAATTGCGGATAATCATATTTACATAAAGAAACTAACTGACATCGAACAAACCATTATTAAAAAAATATTTAGTTCGTATTCATCAATATTTACAAAAGTGAAAAATGACTACAAGGGAATAACTTAAAATTAATTTTCCACAAATGTTTTTCTTAATATCTTTGCATGGGTATTGTTTTAATTTAATATTGTTGAACTAATTACGAAGTGCTATGTTACACGAACCAGCAGTGGAATTAGGTGTCGACCATGCATCTAAGAAAAAAGAAAAATTGGGGAAAAAACTATTTGTAGTATATCTCCTCATTTACAGTGGTTTTGTTGCAATTGGATTAATTTCTCCCGACTCGATGGGTATTCATGTATTAGGCATGCAAAATCTTGCAATAGTGTATGGATTTGGTTTAATAATTCTAGCAATAATTATGGGTTTCATCTATAATTATTTTTGCTCAAGATACGAAGACATGTTGAACAAAACTGAAAAGGAAACCAAACATGATTTATGATGTATCAATTTGGGCAATTTTAATTTTTGTTTTGTTTGTCGCTTTAGTTATTGGTCTTTCATTTTACTTTGGAAGAAAAACTAAATCAGCATCAAGCTATTATGCTGCTGGTGGATCAATTCATTGGAGTGTAAATGGTATCGCATTTGCTGGTGATTACCTTTCTGCTGCTTCTTTCCTTGGAATTTGCGGTATGATCGCTTTCAATGGATACGATGGTTTTCTTTACTCTATAGGTTTTTTAGCCGGTTGGGTAGTTGCTTTGTTTATTGTAGCTGAACCACTAAAGCGATTAGGTAAATTTACTTTTGCAGATGCTTTAGATTCAAAATTTAATTCTCAAGCAATCAAACTTGCTGCTTCAATAAGCACTCTAATTATTTCGATTTTTTATTTAATTCCTCAAATGGTTGGTGCAGGAGATCTTGTTGTTCCTCTTCTAGGTTTACCTCATTGGATGGGAGTTGTTATTGTTGGGGCTATTGTTACTTTAATTGTTGCTACAGCAGGTATGACTTCCACAACCTATGTTCAATTTATCAAAGGTGGATTATTAATTATTTTCTCTACTATTTTGGCTGTTATTATTTTTGTTAACGGCTTAGAATTAAAAACTGATGCAAACTATCATAAATTTATAAAGATACCTGTTACTGTTGATAATCTCAATAATGTTACATCAGTATCTGACCCCAACTATAAGCTAATCGCTCAAAAAACAATTGACAAAAAATTTACTTTTGTAAAACTTGAATCTAATAATTACGAGCGTTGGTTTAATCTTACTAAAAACGAGAATGGTTTTGTTCTCGATGAAATGCTATCAATTGTAACTACTAAGAGTGGTGATAAACTTTATAATGGAGCGCCTAGTTCTCAAAGAAAGTTTTTTCAAGTTGGCCACTTAAGTAAAATCGTTGTCGACGGTAAGGAAGTCGATAAAACAGGTTCGGTTGGTCCTTTTGAATTTCTAAGCACAATTGAAAGTAGTGAAATTGTAAGATTTACAAAAAAATCTTTCGACGATGAAGGTGCTAAAACTACTGTTTTCATGCAAAATCCTACTTCTGGAAAAGATATTATGAAACCGGGATTGAAATACAAGCTGTCTGAAAAATCTGGTGCTACTTTTTGGGATAAGCTTAATTTTCTTTCTCTCATGATTGCATTGTTTTTTGGTACTGCTGCTCTTCCTCACATTTTGATAAGATATTACACTGTGCCCAGCCAAAGAGACGCACGTAAATCTACAATCGTAGCGATTGCTGCAATTGGTTTTTTCTATATTTTAACTCTTTTCTTGGGTCTTGGTGCTGCTATTAATGGCGTTTTAGATGTAGAAAGCGAAAATATGGCCGGACCACTTCTTGCTAAATTTTTCGGTCTTGGTATTTTTGCTGTTATTTCTGCTATTGCCTTTGCTACTGTACTTGGTACTGTAAGTGGTCTGATTGTTGCTACTTCTGGAGCAATCGCTCATGACTTTATGGATAAATACCTAAATATGAAAATGAGCGATAAGACTAAAGTAAAAGCTGGAAAAATTGCTGCAGTTAGTGTTGGTGTTATTGCTATTGCTTTAGGCATCTTATTCAAAGGAATGAACGTTTCTTTCTTGGTTGGTTTAGCATTTGCTATTGCTGCATCAGCGAACCTGCCCGCAATCGTTTTCCTACTATTTTGGAAAAAAACTACTGCTAAAGGTATTGCTTGGTCCATATTCACTGGTATAATTTCTTCTATCGGTATTATTTTGTTCTCGCCAACAATGTATGATAAATATGGATTGCCTCCTTCTACTGCGCCTATTCCTTTGGATAATCCAGGTATTATTTCTATACCTTTAGCCATTATTGTATTAATTATCGTTTCTTTGATGACTCAAAAAAAATAATTTTTTGTGTTAATAATTGTTTCATAATCAGTACTTTTATATTTTGGAATTATCCAAAACTCTGACAAACAACATTAATTTAGATTTGTTGTAAGCGAATAGAATAATAAATCCCTCTACAGTATAACTATAGAGGGATTTTTTTATTAATTTCGATTAGTTAATTACAGTTCTAAAAATAATTGCTTACAATTATTTAAACTGAATTTGTATAATTGAGAAATTAATTTATTATTGGTGTAATTAATAACATAATACATACAATAGCAATCAAAAGATAATAGTACATTTTAAATAAAGCTGCTTTTGCATCAATCTCTTCCTCAGTTTCATTTAATTTTTGTGGGTACTCTATTGTTATTTTTTGTTTGAAA
>CAZBNQ010000191.1:0-2587 GCA_964493035.1 uncultured Hyphomicrobiales bacterium
TCGGAAGAGCACACGTCTGACTGGAGTTCAGACGTGTGCTCTTCCGATCTTTCATATTTGTTTATGCAAATTGGTGCATTCATTGTTTTATCAGTTTTAGAAAACAATGATTCATCCAATATTAACTTAGATAATTTTACAGGATTAAGAAAATCTAATCCTTATTTAGCTGCATTGATGGCTATTTTCATGTTTTCATTAGCTGGATTGCCACCATTTGCAGGTTTCTTTGGTAAATATTATCTGTTTTTAGCTGCAATTCAATCAGGTTATACTTGGCTTACTATTGTTGCAGTTGTTTCTTCTGTGATTTCAGTTTATTTCTATATTGGATTAATTGTGTATATGTTCTTCAAGGATAGTGAAAATCCAATAGCAAAAGCAGAACTCAAACTTTCGTCTGTTTCATTGTTTGTATGTTTGATTGGTGTGCTCTTGTTTGGATTTTTCCCATCACTTTTGATGAATTTATATGCTATGATTAAATAATACTCTTTGACATTCTAATTTTTTCTGTATATTAGAGTGTTGGAGATAATATGATATTAAAAACAAAAAATATATATTTGACGACGGTAATAATACTATATATTACCGTTTTGTCTTTTTTTGTTTATTATGAAATTAACAAAAGCAAGTCAGATCTTTTCTCAATATTAAATCAACAATCATTAACATTAGTTCGCACTCTTAGCCAAAGTATAGAAACATCATTAGAAACCAATATTGAAATTGAAGATATGCTGCTTCAAAGGCTTTATCTTGTATCTTCAATGGCTTCGCATTTGGATAATGATCTAATAAATAAACGTATCACATCCGATAAAATATCCAAATCTTATGGTATTGATTATCTTTGGATTTTCGATAATAATTCGAATTGTTTGTTTGCAAATTCTCCGAAGCAGTTTATACCTGATTCTGAATTATATGATGAGGTTTTTCAAGATTCTGATGATGTGGAATTAGGTTTTCGCACTTTGGATAATGGGGAAGAAGCATTTCTTACTGCTCGCAAAAGAATTGGCGGAAATGGTATTATCATTAGTGGATTTTCGATTGATAATATTATGCAGTTTAGAATGAAAATTGGGATTGGTAAAAAAATTAAAGATATTGCTCGTGATTCAGGTGTTGTTTATTGTGTTTTGCAAGACAAAGAAGGAATTCTTGCTGCTTCAGAAAAAGTGTCTGAATTGAATTCAATATTAAATGATACTTTTCTTTTGAAATCTATTAATCATAATCTAAAAAGAACTCGTATTATTGAATTTCATTCTAATCCCGTTTTTGAGGCTGTTGCTCCCGTTAATACCGAAAATAATCAAATGTTGATCAGAATCGGCTTGTCTATGTCAAAAATTGAAAGTATTAGGCAAGAATCAATGATTAGAACAATTATTCTGGGTTCGGTGATTGCTTTTGTTGGATTTCTTGGATTTGTTTTAGCTTTTTTCCGACAAAAGGCTAAGAAGCAATTAAAGGAAATTGAAGAACTTAACTTGTATTCTGACTATATTCTTAATTCGATAAATGATCCTGTGCTCGTATTCGATAGGAATATGATTCTGATTATGTTCAATTATCCTGCTATCGAATTGTTTTCCAATATTTCTAATTTGCAGATTGGTACTAATTATACTAATATATTCCATAATGATGAACTTAATCTTAAAGAATTTTTGCAAACGGGATTTTCTAGAACTTTTAGGGAAAATACTGCAATAAAATCTACAGGCGAAAAAATATTTTATAATAATAGTATTTCAATTATTGAATCTGCCAATATAGAGAATGACAAAATTGTATGTGTGATTAAAGACCTTACTGAAATTAAGAAATCTCAAGATTTAAGTTATAGAAATGAAAAGTTGGAAGCAACAGGTAAGCTTGCTGCTGCTGTTGCACATGAAATTCGAAATCCTCTCAATGCTATCAATATGATTGCCCAGAGATTTGAGTTAGAATTTGAACCTCAATCTGATGCTGATAATTATTATAAATTGGTGAGAACTATCAGAAACGAATCTCAAAGATTGAATAAAATTATTAGTGATTTTTTGGAATATAGCAAACCAGATACTTATAATTTCCAAAATGTGAAGCTTTGTGTTTTGATGGAAGAAATTTCATCTATACTGATTCATAATATTAAACAAAACAAAATTGAGTTTAAATATTCTTGTGATGAAGATATTCTATTGAATTTAGATAAAGATAAGTTCAAACAGGCTCTTATCAATCTGGGAATTAATGCAATAGAAGCTATGCCTGATGGTGGTAGCGTGATTATTAAGAGTTGTAGGGATAAGGATGATTATTTGATTACTATTCAGGATAGTGGCACTGGTATTAGTCCTGATATTGAGAATAAAGTTTTTGACTTATACTTTACTACTAAAAGTAATGGAAATGGGCTTGGATTGGCAATAGTTCAAAAAATTATTAATGCTCATAATGCGGAACTGACTTTTGTTTCTAATCTCGGATTTAAAGGAACTAGGTTTGAAATAAGATTCAAAGTTAACGAGCTTAATTTTTAATATGTAAGACATTAGCTAATTGATAAAGAAATGAAAACAGTAAG
>CAZBNQ010000191.1:2687-6017 GCA_964493035.1 uncultured Hyphomicrobiales bacterium
AGCTTTCCTAAAAGAAGAAGGAGCACAAAGTTACACGAAGTTATTTCACAAAGTTACACAAAGTATAAGAAATGAAAACAGTAAGAGCTTTCCTAAAAGAAGAAGGAGCACAAAGTTACACGAAGTTATTTCACAAAGTTGCACAAAGTATAAGAAATGAAAACAGCAAGAGCTTGCCTAAAAGAAGAAGGAGCACAAAGTTACACGAAGTTATTTCACAAAGTTGCACAAAGTATAAGAAATGAAAACAGCAAGAGCTTGCCTAAAAGAAGAAGGAGCACAAAGTTACACAAAGTATAAGAAATGAAAACAGTAATAGCTTGTCAATAATATTTAAAATTTAGGTGAGTGTTTGTAAATACAAAAATGCTTGACAATTGTTAAATTATCAAGCATCTTTAGGAATAAATATATTATATGAACTTTATATTTTATTATTCAAAAAATTACAAAATGAGAGCAGTTTATCCTCTTCAAACATATTCGCTTGCAACTGCATTCCAATAGGAAATCCGGATTCAGCATTGCCAGCTGGAATTGATATGGCTGGAATTCCTGCTAAATTTGCAGAAGTAGTGAAAAAGTCGGATAAATACATCGAAATTGGATCTTTTGTTTTTTCGTTCTTTTTGAAAGCTGCAGTCGGTGTTGTTGGTAAGAATACCAAGTCTACCTGACTGAAGATATCATTGTAATTATTTTGAATCATTCTTCTGGCTTGTTGAGCTTTTTTGTAATAAGCGTCATAGTAACCAGATGAGAGAACATAAGTACCAAGCATAATTCTACGTTTTACTTCTTCACCAAAGCCTTGAGAACGAGAAGCAGTAATTATATCATTTGTTTCATTTTCATTAGCTCTAAAACCATATCTGACGCCATCAAATCTGGCTAAATTTGAAGAAGCTTCAGCAGTAGCTAATATGTAATATGTTGGAATCCAAGCTTGCATATTATCAAATTTAATTGTCTTGAGTTCGAATCCAAGATTTTTGAGTTTTTCTAAATATTGATTGTATATATTTAGTACTTCCGGCGAGCAATCAGCCAAGTCGGAATCGGGCAAAATACCAATTTTCAAATTTTTAAAATCTGAAGCGATATTCGGTAATGTATTTGTAGAAGGCATCTGAGCTGTAGTAGAGTCATGCTCATCAACACCAGATATAACATCTAAGACTAGAGCGGAATCATGAATATCATTAGAAAAAATACCGATCTGATCTAAAGAGCTAGCAAAAGCAACCAAACCATATCGAGAAATTCTGCCATAAGTAGGTTTTAATCCAAAATTGCCACAGAAAGCAGCAGGCTGGCGAATTGATCCACCAGTATCAGAACCTAAAGCTACATGAGCCAAACCGGCAGCTACTGCAACAGCAGACCCACCGGACGAACCACCAGGCACATATTCCTGATTGAGAGGATGACTTACCGGACCGAAAAATGAAGTTTCATTAGAAGATCCCATCGCAAATTCATCAAGATTGGTCTTGCCAATAATAATACCACCTTCAGACTTAATACGTTCAATAACAGTGGCGTCATAAACAGGAATAAAATTTTCTAAAATTTTAGAACCGCAAGTAGTTCTCACATTTTTAGTAGAAATATTATCTTTTATTGCAATAATCATACCTTCCAATTTTCTTGGGTTGCCAGCAGCAAATCGTCTGTCAGATTCTTCTGCAGCCGCAATAGCTTCAGACTCACATAAGGTAATGAAAGCATTAAGTTGTGATAATTCTTTTATTTTATTGAATATATTAGAAGTAAACTCTTTAGCAGAGAATTCTTTATTATTAATTCCATCTAGAAATTTTGAATAAGTAATCATTTAGAAGTATCTTCCACTTTATTAGAAATATCAGAAACATTATCTTGATTGCTTTTATTAGAATTAAGTTCCTGTTGATGTTTTTCCTTAATTTCCGAAAGCTCGGTTTTAGGATATTCTATAGGAGCTGGAGCGGGCATAGAGCTAAGATTTTCAGACAAATCTTTAGCCGGAGCAGTAATTTCAGTTTTAATTTCATCAATTTGATTTTGAAACTGAGCTTGTGCCTTTCTAAATTGCTGCATACCCTTGCCAAGCATCTGAGCAAGTTCGGGTATTTTCTTAGGTCCAAAAAGGACAAGAATAGCAAGCAGAATAAGAATTAATTCTCCACCGCCAACATCAAACATAACCGAATTCCTTTATTTAGATTCAGGTTTATTTTGATTATTTTCTTCGTCTAATGTTGAAGCTTTTTTAAATTCCTTAATACCAGAACCAAGCCCGCGCATTAACTCAGGAATTTTTTTAGCACCGAAAAGAAGAACAATAACTAATACAATAAGTATTATTTCCATAGGACCAAGGCTGGGCATAAGCACCTCAAAAAAATTATTTAAAGAAAGAATTTAATGACTCAAACATAAGCATACCATCATCGCAACCTAAGCGTTTATCGCTGTAGCGTTCGGGATGTGGCATCATGCCGAGTACATTACCTTTGTCGTTTATAATACCAGCAATATTGTTGATCGAACCATTTGGATTAAATTCTTGATCGACAATACCATCAGGCGAAGAATATCTGAAAATAACTCTATTGTTGTCTTCCAATTCTTTAATAGTATCAGGATCGGCAAAATAATTACCTTCGCCATGAGCAATAGGAATACGAATAACTTGGTCTAAAGCTAATTTATTAGTAAAGGCAGAGGAATTATTAATAGTTTTAAGAAAAACATCTTTACAAATAAAGTGCAAAGATTCATTTCTAAGCAAGGCGCCAGGAAGCAATCCAGCTTCGGTCAAAACTTGGAAACCATTGCAAATACCCATCACATAGCCGCCTTTATTAGCAAAATCGACAACTTCTTTCATAATAGGAGAAAAACGAGCGATAGCACCGCATCTCAAGTAATCGCCATAAGAAAATCCGCCAGGAAGAATAATGCAATCAATACCATTTGGAATAGAAGTATCTTTATGCCATAAATTAACGACATCAGCGCCCAACATCGATCCGCTAGCATATATTGCGTCATGATCGCAATTGGAACCCGGAAAAGTAACTACACCGAATTTCATTTATCTTAAGCTTCCTTAATGTCTATAAAATAATCTTCAATTATTGGATTTGCTATTAAACTTTTGCAAGCTGCATCGAGTATTTCCAAAGCCTTTTCTTTGTTTTCTGCACTAACTGCTAAAGTAACAAATTTGCCGATTCTAACGTTGCTAATCATCGGAAAATCAATGGCTTTTAATGAATTTTCGACTGTCTTGCCTTGTACGTCGAGTATGCCTTGTCTTAATGTTATTTTTATTTCTGCCAA
>CAZBNQ010000192.1:0-6002 GCA_964493035.1 uncultured Hyphomicrobiales bacterium
ATAGTACTAATCGATTGCAGAATTTTTGAAATTTCGATATCAATCTGATTTCTATTTACTCTATGCATATTGCCTGATTCGACTGCTGAATTAATGATTTTTCTATTTTCTCTCAATGAATTTAAGCTTGTAGCTAAAACTTTTTTAGAATTTTCGAGCTGAATAATTGCAAAGTATAAATTGGCAACATTCTCTTTAATTCTATAAATTTTTGAATCATTCTGGCTAGTATTAATTTTCAAATTGATATCTTGAATTTGTTTATTTGCCGAAATAATTCCAGCATCCCAAATCAATTGGTTGATAGTCATTCCTGCTTGATATTGATCTTTATTTATTTCGGGTACTTTTATGCCTGGAAAACTTATTGGCAGCTTCATAACATCCGATTGATAAGTAACTTGAGCATCAAATGAAATTTGTGGGAGATAGGCACTCGAAAGATTATCTTTTTCTTTTTCTAAGTTCGAATTATATAGTTTTAAATTTGTATTATATAAGCTTGCTTTTTCTGCAAGATTAAGGCACTCTTCCAATGAATAATCTCTTGCTTTTATATTATTTTCAGCAAGTATTATTAGCAAAAGTGAAATGATTATTTTTTTCATATTATTATCCAATTAATCTAACTTAATATTTTAACTGTATGGTTAATTGTGATTAAAAAAATTACATTTTGATCCAATTTAAAATCATATCAGGTACAATAGTTTTTCTGGCTTCAATTAATTTATCGAAGCTTTCATTATCTGCACTAAAGACTTCTTGAAGCAATGGACGAGCAACAAATGGAAAGACACAGAGTGCAATAATATTAGTAACAATCTGGCGAAAATCAATAGGTTTGATCAGTCCTTGATTAATTTCCAATTGCATTTGTTCTTGAAATGTTTTGAAATTGTTTGTTACTTTGTCATGAATATGAGCTTTCAATTCGTCTGGATTTCTCGTTAGTTCGTGTAATATAAATATAGGAACGTAAGGATTGGCTTGAAGCATAGTGATATAAGAATTAATAAAGAATTTTATTTTTTCTTCGACACTCATGTCAGATGCAAATCCTTTTTGAACAGCAGGCATAAATCTTGAAAATATGTCATCAAAAATTGTGAAAAATAGTTTGTCCTTACTGCGGAAATAGTAGTGGAGCATTGCTTTATTAATACCGGCCAAGTCAGCAATTTCCTGCATCCTAGCACCATCAAATCCCTTCTCTATAAAAACCTGCTTAGCAGCTTCTATTATCCTTAGTTCTGTTGATTTATCATCAATCATATGATTTAACCAAATAGTTAATATTGTTGTTTGCAAAATATAAAAAATTTGAATTAGCTCCAAATAAATATTTTTAAAGTATTTAATAAATCGAATATCTATATCAATAATTCAAAAAAAAAGCACCTCAAAGCTTGTCTTTTTTTGAGGTGCTAAAGATTATAATCTCTAAATTATTTATTCTACATTGTAGTTGATTAACTTGTAATCATATCCAGGAACCCAATTTCTAAGCAAACCGGGAACGTTAATCAATGTAGATTCAAGCTTCATACCAACTTTTCCGTCATCTTGATGATACCAGAAATACATATTACGAGTCATATTCAGATTGAAATCTAAAGTTTGAACAGTAATCTTACCGACAAAACTAAATTCAATTTTCATTTTATATGAATTATTGAAAGAATATTTATTTGTAACAAGATTATCATAACCTAAATTATAACCTTTAATAGTAAGCTTACCATTGACAATACCAAAACTCATAGCTTCGTTCTCAAATTGCTTTGTCAATATTTCCCAATTTGATTCAATAGGATCCATAATCTTATAGAAACCATCAGGAACAGTGAAAGGAAGCGAAAATCCGCTTGCACCAAAATTTAATAAATCTGCAAACCAAGATGAATGAGCATATAGATTCTTGTTTTCAGTATAATAGTAATTTTCGTTACCATTTTGATATACACCCGAAATCAAAGTGTATCCGGTAAAAACATTTACATTCTTAGTAGATTGCATTTTTGTACCGGTAATAGCAATTGAATCAATTTGTGGATTTGCAATTACTGGATTGTTGTTTGAGTCTAATTCAGATTTTGAATAAACCCAAAAACTACCTTTTGTCATTGGTTGCAAATTATTATTATCCAAATTGATTAATGTAAAAACTTGTGAGCTTATAGCTGTCAAATTTCCAACTTTGACGCTAATTTTGCCTGTTTGTGCGCCTTGTGGAACCACACAAGTAATTTTCATTGGTTGAGTGTTGATTATAGTATCAATTTTTGCCACCACATTACCGGCAAATGTAACTTCGACAAGATTTTTATCAACAAGAAAACCTTGTCCGGTAATTGTTACTTTCGAACCAATTGTTCCGGATTCGGGTGAAATTGACCAAATGCTTAGTGATTGTGTTGTAGTTTCTTCATCGTCACCACAAGAAACAACAAATATAGTAAGCACAATCAATAAGAGATATTTTAATGAGCGCATAAATCACCTATTTCACAATATTGTATCTTAACAATGTTGATTCATGTCCATTAATGTCAATTGTTTGAGAACCTACTAAAGGAATAGATAGAGTAACTGACTTAGAATCAACAGTAGATTTAACTAAGCCGATACCATCAGCATAGTAGTAATGAGATACTAATTCTAAATCAAGATCAATCAATCCATTAGCTTTTGCATCAATAATATTTTTAACGATAAATTCTTGAGCTTTTACTGTTGAATTGCCAATAGTAACATCAACTTCTGTGCCTCTTGAAGCCTTCAAGGTTAAAGTACCAGTGATTTTGACAGTAATTGGCAGATTTAGATCTAAAACAATATCAGTAAATTGTGCAGAATTGATTTCCCAAGAGCTAATATTTGGATCGACAGCAGTAACCCATTTGTTTTCGAACTTATCGATAGGAATACTAAATGAGCTTCCAACGGGCATAAAGTAATAAAATTCGCCAAGTAATTTAGCGCCATCGAGTGTGTGATGATATGGAGTGCTTGGAGTACCATCAGTAAATTGTGCAAATACGTATGAATCTTTATTTAAATAAATTTCACTACCAGTAATCACAACAGAATCAATTTCTTTAGTATCTAATTGTTTTGCATTATTCATGTCTCTTGTATAGTCTTCATACACCCAATAATTACCGGCTTTCATCGGGAAGTAATTTTTAGTAGTAGGTGTAATAGGATTTCCACTATCATCATTATCTTCAGAACATGAAGAAAATCCAATTGCTAAAGCAGCAAATAGTGCGAGTGTTAATAATTTTTTCATTCAATTCTCCTTTATTTAACTGAATATCTTAATAATTTTGTTTCTGTTCCGGGTATTTTAAATGTTGATAAAATTGGAATTATAGTAGGTTTTTGATATGTAGATACAATTCCAATTCCTTTAGCAAGGTAAATTCTTTGTTCAGAATCGATATTAATTGGAATAGTAGTACCATTAAATGTCAAAGACCCAGTGAAAGCAACATTGATGATATAAGTATCGGCAACCAAGTTTGAGCCGGAAACTTGGAATGATTTTGCACTACCTTTAGATCCGGTAACAATCATTTTGCCTTTGATAGGCATACCAAACATTGTAATTTCAATTTCGCGTTCCATCACTTTCCAATAATCATCATTTGGATCTGCAACTTTATACCATTCTTCTGCAGTTGTATCTTCGATTCCAAATCCACCAAAATTCATAATGCTAGAAGACAACATGAAAATTTTGTTTGAAGCATCTTCATACAGATACATTGGATCAGATTCTTGAATTTCACCGTTATCAATAATAAATTGGGAAATTTCGACTGCTTCTTTGCCGGCTTTCATTACTTTGCCTGTTACTACATTAGAATCAATTTCGCTAGTCAATATCATATTATCAAGAGAATCAGACTCTGCTACAGAAAAAATCCAATAGTTGCCGGTTGTTCCAGATAGATATGGTTTATTTGAAGGTCCGCTAGGATTATCTTTATCATCAGAACAAGAAGAAATAATTAGTGCAAACACTAAAGAAAATGCGAGAAAAAGTTTGTTTTTCATAAAGTTCTCCAATTTTAATCAATATATTAAAAACGAATGAAATGCAATATTGTTACACTAAGAAAAAGGGAAGACTTTGCTTCCCTTTATAAATCAATCAATTCTATAATGTGCTCCTCGGCTTACTCTTTGCTCTAAAGTAGAGTTAGTAACAGCAATAGCCGTTTGAACAGCATTTCTGAGTTCAATCATTTCTTTAGTCATTTTGGCTTTTCTATAAAACTGCTCAACTTCAGATTGTAAATGTCTAAGCATTTGTTGTGCTCTTTGCAATCTTTGGCGAGTGCGTATCAAGCCAACATAATTCCACATAGTATTTTTAATTGTCATCCAATCTTGTGTTAGCAAGGCAGGATCGACAGATTCAGTTTCGTCTTTCCATGGGAAAATATTTGGAAAATAATTGCTATCTTCATAATCTTTGCACACATCATTGCCGGCCATCCAGCCCCAAACAACACATTCTAATAATGAAGTTGATGCGAGACGATTTGCACCATGCACACCTGTGCAAGCTACTTCACCAACGGCATATAATCTTCTTAGCGAAGTTCTACCATTCAGGTTTACTCCAACTCCACCACAAGAGTAGTGGGCGGCTGGAACAACAGGGATTGGTTCGCGTGTCATATCGACACCTGCATTGAAAAGATGCTGATAAATAGTCGGGAACCTGTCTCTAATCCATTCTGAATCTTTGAATGATATGTCAAGATAGACGCAAGGATGTCCTGTTTCCAACATTATTTGATGAATACCGCGAGCAACCACATCTCTAGGAGCTAAAGATTTTAATTCATGGAAATTTTGCATAAATTCTTTACCACGTTTGTCAATGAGCACAGCGCCTTCGCCTCTTACAGACTCAGAGATTAGAAATCTATCGTGTTCATTATAAAACGAAGTAGGGTGGAACTGAATATATTCCAAATTAAAACATCTTGCGCCAGCACGCCAAGCCAATGCAATACCATCGCCGGTAGATTCGTTTGGATTAGTTGTATGCAAATAAATCTGACCTAATCCACCCGTTGCTAAAATTGTATTTTGAGCATAAACTGGAGTTACTTTGCCAGATTGATTGTCAAGAATCAATGCACCAAAGCAAGCCGGTTTTTTGTAAATATCCAGCGAATTGCTGGAATGGTGAGATAATGTAAGCAAATCTACTGCTGTATGCTCGACATAGACTCTAATGTTGGGATGACGTAATAGTACTTTTATAACGGCTTTATGAATTGCTTCGCCAGTCTTATCTTTTGAGTGAATTATTCGTGGTTGAGAATGAGCACCTTCGGCTGTGAGATCTAAATTATCATTGGTTGTTCGATCAAAATTTACATTAAACTTTTCGATTAATAATTGTCTTACTAACTTAGGACCTAATTCTGAAAGTTGTTTTACAGCCGGTAGCCAACAGTGGCCATCGCCGGCTTCCAAAATATCTTTTTGTAATTTTTCTGGACTATCGTCCTCGCCATGGTAAATTATTCCACCTTGTGCATAAGGAGTATTACCGCTTAATATTTCTGAGGTTTTAGAAATAATAATAACTTCTTTGCCATTATCGGCGGCAGTAATTGCTGCAATACAGCCTGCCAAACCTGAGCCGATAACTAAAAGATCAGTTTTAATCATACTTTACTCTTCAATAAATTCCATGTGCAAATCTGCAGCTTTGACACTATGAGTCAGAGCACCTATTGATATTGCATTAATACCAGTCGAAAGATAATCTTCGAGACTATCAAAAGTTATTCCACCTGAAGACTCAATAAAGATATCATCGCCATTCTTATATGAGCGAATTATTTTTACAGCTTCTAAAGTTTTGTTTCTATCAAAGTTATCCAACAAAAAGCCATCAACACCGGCTTCCAAACCTTGATAAATTTGCTCGATTGTATCTACTTCGAGTTCAATCGGCAAGTTTTGAT
>CAZBNQ010000193.1:0-5987 GCA_964493035.1 uncultured Hyphomicrobiales bacterium
AAGAATTAGAAGAAACAGGTTTGAGTAATGCTTCCCGTTCGCGCTATTTATCTTCGATCAGAGGATTGCACAAATTTTTATTTTCAAGCAACAAAGCTTCAGCCGATATTTCAGAATTAATCGATATGCCAAAACTTTCAAGAAATCTTCCTGATACTTTGAGCTATGAAATGATTCAAGCAATTATCGATAAAATCGATTTAAACTCTGCTGCTGGAATTAGAGACAAAGCTATGATCGAAACTCTTTATGCTTGTGGGCTAAGAGTTTCTGAATTGATCGGACTCAAACAAAGAGATATTATTTGGGATGCTGAAGTTATAAGAGTATTTGGCAAAGGATCTAAAGAAAGATTTGTTCCAATTGGAAACTCTGCATTAGAATCAATAAAAGTATATATACTTAAATTTAGAATTAATTTTTCTGATAGTATTAATTCTCAGGATATACTTTTCCTTAATCAGAGAGGAAAGGGACTAAGCCGGATGGGCCTTTGGAAAATTATTGATAAATATGCAAAAGATGCAGGAATTGAATTTCAAGTTCATCCCCACATGTTTCGTCATAGTTTTGCGACTCATCTTCTCGAAGGTGGTGCAGATTTGAGAGCTGTTCAAGAAATGTTGGGACATTCTGATATCTCAACTACTCAAATTTATACTCACCTCGATAAAGAATTTATTAAACAAGTTCATAAATCATTCCACCCGCGAGCTTAATATGAATTCAGATTTAGTAGATCATCGAAGAATTTTTAAATTAAATAATATAGATTTAAATAAATCTGATATTCTTTATTGGATGTCGCGAGATATTAGAATTGAAGATAATTGGGCTTTAATTTATGCCGCAGAACTCGCTAATCATTTTGGAACCAATCTAAAAGTATGTTTCTGTCTCGATCAAAATTATCCAAATGCAAATTCTCGAAGTTTTAAATTTTTAATAGATGGCTTGAAATTACTCAATATACAGTTTCATAAATTGAGTATCAATTTCCATTTACTTTATGGTAATCCACCAGAACAATTGATTAAATTTGCTCAAAAATATAATATCTCAAATATTGTTTGTGATTTCGATTGTTTGAAAATTAAAAAAAACTGGAAAAATGAATTGATAAAGAAGTCTAAACTATCTTTAATTGAAGTTGATGCTCATAATATTGTTCCATGCAAATTTATCTCACAAAAACAAGAATATGGGGCTTATACTCTTCGACCTAAAATAAACAAAGTATTAGATCAGTTTCTAACTGAATTTCCAGCTCTAAATATCTCTAATTCAAATTTTGATACAATCGAAAATGATTTCAATTTCAACTTAATTGATTCATTAAGCCAAACTTCATTTAATCCTGGCACTGAAGCAGCAAAAATAATCCTAAAGGAATTTATTGATAATAAACTCAAATATTATAATGAAAAAAGCAATAATCCGGGAGATAATTACCAATCAGACCTCTCGCCCTATATTCATTTTGGTATGATTTCTTCGCAAAGAATAGCCTTAGAAGTATTAAAGTCAGAATTAGATGATGAATCGAAAAAATCCTTTCTCGAGCAATTAATCGTAAGAAAAGAACTTAGCGATAATTTTTGCAACTACAATGAATTTTATGACAGTTCCAAAGGATTTCCCCAATGGTCTATCGATACTCTAAATAAGCATCTATGTGATAAAAGAGAATATCTTTATAGTTTAGATCAATTAGAAAATGGAGAAACTCATGATATATATTGGAATGCGGCACAATCCGAAATGATCAATTCTGGCAAAATGCATGGTTATATGCGAATGTATTGGGCTAAGAAAATATTGGAGTGGACTAGAAATTATGACGAAGCATTCGAATATGCCATTTATTTAAATGATAAATATGAACTTGATGGAAGAGATTCTAATGGATATACAGGCGTAGCTTGGGCAATTGGTGGAGTGCATGACCGACCTTGGCAGGAAAGACGAATATTTGGTAAAGTAAGATATATGAATGCAGAAGGTCTGAAACGAAAATTTGATATGGAAAAGTATTTAAATAAATCAATTTTTTGATTATAATTTTTTAATTTAATCAAAAAATAATTTAGTTGAAATCCCGCAAAAAATCTTAGTTTTGTAGATATTTAAAATAAACAAACGGAAAAACTGTGATTGGTGAGTTGGCTGCATTGACAGCTGCATTTTTATGGTCTGCCGGATCATTTTTATTTACAAATGCAGCTCAAAGGATTGGAAGTATTCAATTGAATGTAGATAGAATGTCTTTAGCAACGATATTTTTGATAATAACAATTGTAATTTTCCAAATACCATTCACAATCAGTTCCAGCCAGATACTTTATTTAGTAATAAGCGGATTTATCGGTTTAGTGGTTGGCGATACATTTCTATTTAGAGCATTCAAAGAGATGGGACCGCGGCTAAGCCTTTTAATTTATTCATGCAATCCTGCAATTGCAGCAGTATTAGCCTATTTCCTATTAGGCGAATCATTACCAATAATCAGCTATTTAGGCATAATTCTAACATTGACGGGTATCAGCTTTGTTGTACTCGAAAAACCCAAAAATGAAAAATCACAATTTAAAGTAACAAAAGCTTCAATATTTTACGCATTCATGTCTGCTGTTGGTCAAGCAGGTGGCTTAATCTTAGCCAAATATGCAACAATGAGCAGCGACATACCAATAATGGTAGCAACATTAGTGCGAATAGGATCTGCAGCTCTAACATTAATGATAGTTGCGTCAATGTTTAAAAGATACAAAAATCCATTTAAATTATATAACGAAGATAGAGCCACACTCAAGCGCGTAGGAATTGGTTCGATAATAGGACCATATCTAGGAATATCGCTTAGTTTTGTAGCAATAAATTATTCAAAGATAGGCATAGCCTCGACATTATTATCGACAGTGCCATTGATGGTATTGCCAATGTCTGCATTTGTATATAAAGAAAAAGTATCTTTACGCTCAATAGTAGGTGCAATAGTATCTGTGATAGGTGTAGCATTACTTTTCATGACAAAATAGAAAAAAAATGTTGAAAACTTAATAAATATTCTTTAATGATTATATTGTTTTTCGGCAATACTTTCGTAAATTTGTAAGTTATTTTTTTTCAATGGATAAAAAATTATCGATACAGATAAAATAACTAGTTTTTATAAATAAATGATTGCTAAAATTTCAAAACGAAAGGATGAACAATGGAATTTACACGCAAACCATGGGCAGAACCCTACAAGATTAAAGTGGTTGAACCACTAAAAGTTACAGATCGCGAATATCGTGAAAAATGCATGCAAGAAGCTGGTTATAATACTTTCTTGTTACGTTCAGAAGATGTGTATATCGATCTATTGACAGACTCCGGTACAAACGCTATGAGTGACTATCAATGGGCTGGTATGATGCTCGGCGATGAAGCTTATGCAGGCAGCAAAAACTTCTATTACCTCGAAGAAAACGTTCAAAAATATTATGGTTATAAATATTTAGTGCCAACACACCAAGGTCGCGGCGCTGAACATATGTTGTCTCAAGCTTTGATCAAACCAGGCATGTATGTACCTGGCAACATGTATTTTACAACTACAAGACTTCACCAAGAATTAGCAGGTGGTACATTCGTTGATGTTATCATCGATGAAGCACATGACTCAGCATGCGACCATCCATTCAAAGGTAATGTTGATTTAAATAAATTTGAAAGCTTGATCAACAAAGTTGGTGCAGACAAAGTTGCTTATATCACAGTTGGCGCTACAGTTAATATGGCTGGCGGACAACCTGTTTCGATGGCAAACATCAAAGCAGTAAGTGAATTAGCACACAAAAACGGCATCAAAGTTGTTCTCGATGCTACACGCGCAATGGAAAATGCTTACTTCATCCAACAAAGAGAAGAAGGCTACCAAAACAAATCAATGCAAGAAATCTTAAGAGAATTTGCATCATATTCAGATGCTGCTACAATGTCTGGCAAAAAAGACTTGTTAGTAAATATCGGTGGTTTCGTTGCTGTTAATGATTGGGATGTATTCGAAGAACTACGCAACATGGTTGTAGTTTACGAAGGTTTGCACACATATGGCGGTTTAGCAGGTCGCGATATGGAAGCTATGGCACGCGGTATGGAAGAAGCTATTCAAGATGATTATATGGCATCACGTATCAATCAAGTTGCTTATCTTGGCAATATTTTGAATGACGCTGGTGTTCCTATTGTTTGGCCAGTTGGTGGTCACGCTGTATTTTTAGATGCTAAACGTTTCTATGATCACATTCCTCAAGAACAATATCCTGCACAAGCTTTAGCTGCAGATCTATATATTGCTTCAGGTGTTCGTGGTATGGAACGCGGTATCGTTTCTGCAGGCCGTAACAAAGAAACAGGCGAAGAATATAAACCAAAATTGGAATTAGTTCGCTTAACTATTCCACGTCGTGTTTATACTCAATCTCACCTCGACGTTACTGCTTATAACGTTATTGAATTATTCAAAAACCGTCACCAAGCTAAGGGCTTGAAAATGGTTTACGAACCAAAATACTTACGTTTCTTCCAAGCAAGATTCGAAAGAATGTAATTCAAAAAGTAATTTATTACTCAAAGCAGCCTCAAAAGGGCTGCTTTTTTGTTTTATTACCCTCTTGAGGGTCGACCGACTTTAGTCGGGCGGGGTGGATATTCTTTAGTTTTGGGTATTTTAGGAATCCACCCCGTCAATGAGGGGAATTGGCTCCTGCTCACATTCTTCACTGCTTTTCATTCATTTTATCACTGTTTTTGCAATTTAAAATGCATTTTGAAAACGTCTTATTACCCTCGAGTGTCGACCGACTTTAGTCGGGCGGGGTGGATATTCTTTAGTTTTGGGTATTTTAAGAGTCCACCCCGTCTGCACTCGGCTAAAGCAAAATTATTTGATGCTCGTCAAGTAATTATTTATAAAAAAAAAGCTGCCCTGAGGCAGCTTGAGTTTTATTCTAAGTTTTTCGCTACAAAGTCCCAGTTTACTAAATCCCAAAAATGCTCAATAAACTTAGGTCTTGCATTACGGTAATCAATATAGTAAGCATGTTCCCAAACATCTAAAGTCAAAATTGGTTTTGTGCCATCAGTGAGTGGAGTGCCGGCATTGCTTTTTTGAACAATTTCAAGTGTTCCGTCAGCTTTTTTTACTAACCAAGCCCAACCTGAACCGAAAAGAGTAGCTGCTGAATTAGAAAACTGAGTTTTAAATTTTTCGAAATCATCAAAATATTTATTGATCTGATCTAAAACCAAACCTTTAGGCTCACCCCCACCATTAGGTGACAAACAATGCCAGAAAAATGTATGGTTATAGACTTGTGCAGAATTATTAAACACTCCGCCTTGTGATTCACGAATGATTTCTTCTAATTCCATGTGTTCAAAACCGGTGTCTTTAATCAAATTGTTTAAATTATTGACGTAGGCTGCATGGTGTTTGCCCCAGTGGTATTCTAGTGTTTCAGCTGAAATATGCGGTGCCAATGCATTTATATCATATGGCAGTTCTGGCAATTCAAATTTCATTGTATTCTCCTCATCTTTCTTGATTAATATAGATTAAAAAATCATGAAATAAAACGAGTGATTATCATTAATATTTCAGTCAGACTAATTTTTTTTTTAATTTCACTTAGATTTATTTTGAGGTATAGCTTTGCAATCAGCTAATTGTAAGTATATTGATTTTGGAAAATCTTTACTTAACTTATCAAATAATCTTTTTGCGTTTTTGGAATCTCCTTGCACACAATAAACTTGACCTAATCTAACTAAAACTCGCTCCAATAGCTCATCTTTGATAGAAGTCAAATTTACTAATTCAGAAAGAATTTTTTTTGCTGGTTCGAAATCATTCTTTGAAATATTACATTCAGCAATATAATATCTTAGTTCAGAAAAAAGCGGATCATCATCCGGCATCGATTCTAATAAATTATTGA
>CAZBNQ010000194.1:0-5975 GCA_964493035.1 uncultured Hyphomicrobiales bacterium
CAAACCTTCTTCTTGTTTAACAATTTTTTTAGTATTATCAATGTTTTTAATAAATTCATCCCTCAGTTGATGAGTTCTTTTTCTGAGAATAAGAAGAGCTAAACCAATGGGTATAGTTAAAAGAAAGCCGAATAATAAAGCCCAAAACATCCAATCCTTCATAAAATCAATCTGCATTTTAGTAGCAGTACTAATATAAGCACCAGTGCCAATATAAGCATCAATCTCAGGGATCAAAACAGCGTAAGACAATTTTTCTTCTTCATTCTTAGTAACGGGCTTAGGAAAGTAATACTTAGTAAATTCACCATCTGGATGATTAAGTGCATTGTCACTAAGCATCTTCATGTATTTATTACCTTTTGAATCGCTAATATTAATTACATTTTTTCCAATATCTTGAGGGCGAAAGGGCCTTACCAATACAGTCCCGTCAATCTTATTCATAAAAATATAATTTTTGCCATATTCATCTTTATAAATTAGTTTATTTAAAGAGTTTATAATAAGAACTTCCAATTGTTCTTTAGTAATCAAACCATTTTTGTAGTTTTTTCTAATTGGTTCGATAGTGCTTATTGCGAGGCTGACTTTTTCTTTTAATGCTGATTTTCTTTGTTCATTAGAGTAATTAATAAACTCATCAATACCCATTCTAAAAGTAAAATAGCCGATAGTCATTATTATAATAAATAAAAATGCTAATGCAAGAATGGCTCGATTAGATATTAAATGTGCCTTAGAATTTGTAAATCTATTTATATCCATTTAAACCCCATTGATATCATATTTTTAAGACGTGGGAACTAGTATTTATTTTTAATGTAGTTTTAAATAGAAATAAAATTTTAAAGGCTTCAATAAAATCTTAAAATGAAATTAAAGAAGCCTTTAAATAAAAAAGAATTACAAGATTACTTGCGATATTTCGAAATAAATTCTTCTACTTCAGGTACACCACCTTGGTAGATTAAGTAACCATTACTTGGTTCACGTTCTGTAATTTCGCCTGCATAAGGAGTAAGCATAATATCTTTAACAACATTCAAATCTTGAGATTGACCCAAAGCCCAGCCTAATTTGACGTAAGCTACTTCAGGAAGCATATTAGCTAATGGAATTACTCCAAGCTCCATTAAGTCACGACCAGTGTCGTAAACATACATTTGAGCATAGCCCCAAAGAGTTTGAACAGTCATATATACAGCAATCTCCTTTTCTTGAGCGCGTTTCAAAGCCGCATATAATGGCTTATTGACGTGTCCCAATCCAGTTCCGGCAATAACAATGCCCTTATATCCATTTTCAATTAATGAATCCACGATATCTGGCTTCATGTTTGGATAATAATACACAATTGCAACTCTTTCATCAAAATAAGGTAATATTTTGAATTCTTTGTCTTTTCTGCGTTTCTTATAATCCTGACGCAAAGGAGTAATTTTTTCTCTATCAACCATTGCAAGAGGAGTATCGCCCAGAGTTCTAAAAGTAGAACGGTAGCTTGAGTGCATCTTTCTTACTCTTGTGCCGCGATGCAATAATCCATAAACATCAGAAGTAGGACCAAACATACAAACCATAACTTCAGCAATATCGCTTTCTGCAGCAGTTTTAACTGAATGAATCAAGTTGAGCGCAGCATCAGACGAAGGTCTATCAGAAGAACGTTGAGAGCCTACCATAACGATTGGAACAGGTGAGTTCTGAATCATAAAAGAAAGAGCAGCAGCAGTGTGGTGCATAGTGTCAGTACCATGTCCAATCACAACACCTTGCACTCCCAATTCAATTTCTTTTGCGATAGCTCTTGCAGTGCCAATCCATTGTTCCGGACCCATATTTTCTGAAAAAACTCCATAAAGTTTTTCGGTTTCCAAATTGCAATAATCAGCCAATTCAGGAACAGAACCATAGAGTTCGCCAGGGGAGAAAGCCGGAATAACAGCACCAGTACGATAATCAAGACGGCTTGCTATAGTACCACCAGTACCAAGCAATTTCACTCTTGGTTTGCGAGGTTCGTAAGGAAATTCTTTTTCAGGAATTTTATAATGCGCTTCTTTGCGACCATTGATAGTAATATTAGTCACTTTTTCGGCTCTAATACCAATATTATAGCCAGTGCGAAGTTTAATCACAATATGAAGATCATCAGCAGTTTCCGAACGGGGCAAAATAATGCCAATATACTTAGCATCTTTAGTTTCGAGTTCGGCATCGCTCCAAATCATAGCATCAAATTTTTGAAGAGTTTCGAGAGCAATACCGCGATAACCTTTGAAATTTTCATTAACAGACATTAGATCACCTCGTTCATTAAATTAGTCTTAATATAATTAGCCACTTGCTCGCCATTAATACGTCCGCGCAAGTTTGCCATAATTAAGCCCATCAAGATATCAAGTTTCTTTTCCGGGTGGAGAATTTTCATTTTTTCATATTTTTTGAGAGCTGCTTTGGCTTCGATAATCAATTCAGATTCTGAGCAAAGCTGGGGTAGATTTTCTTTTTTGAATTCACCTGCATCGCAGATAGAAATCATTGTTCTGAAAATACCATCTTTAGTTATTTTGCCAGCTTTATAAGCTTCAAAAATATTGATAAATGAATCGTGATTCAATGCTTCTACGAAATAATCTAATTTTTTCAATTTTTTGGGATGATTAATCAAAGCAATTGAAGCTAATTTAGGATCAATACCTAAATCATTTACTAAAACTTCAAAAGTTTTAGCAAATTTGGAAATTGCTAAATCTTTAATAATATCAGCAGGAACATTATTTTTGCTATACCATTCTTCTCTAGTCCAGAAAGGCATAGGAAGACCAGCTTGAATACGATCTCTTCTTTCGTCAGTAATTTTTTTAGGAGGCATATCAGTATCAGGATACATTCTTTCAGGACCAGGCAAAATGCGTTCAAATCCGTTTGTGCCATCATGAAGAGCCTGACGAGTTTCTGAAGGGATACCAATAGTTGCTTCTTTTGCTCTGATAGCGATTTCTTTAGCTCCTGTTTCGGCATCCATTGCATTGCCCCAAACCAATACGCAAGTATCTTCCGAACTAGCTCCAACAAATTTCTTGATTTTCTGCCATTCTAATGACGATAATGTTTCGCTATGACTATCTGAATGGACAATGTTTGGAAGAGTAGTCAAGCAAGCAATTACTCTTACTCTATCAGAAATTTCTCTTGAGAAATAAGTATCAGACTGAGTTTGCCAGCGCAATAGTCCTTTGAATCCTTTCAAAGTAACGCAATTTACCATTTTGCCTTGAGAGATAGCATCATGAATTGGTTGGTAGCGAGTTTTTGAGAGGAGTTTTGTTACATCGTCTGTTTTGGAAGTGAAAGTATCAGGAGTAATACCGCGATTTAATAATTCTTCGCGTAGTCTTAATAAATTCCACTGTCGCATTGCTTCGTTGTATGTCAATAATGGAATAAGTGGAATACGTGGTACACCCTTGATTTCGATACGTGTTCCACCAGTTACTGAAACATTCACGTCTTGGCGTGCGGCTCCAATACCGGTACGAACTTTACCGGAACTTCTAACAATTCGGCGCAAAATTTCATTTACTTCAGCTACTTCATGAGGTGTTCTCATTTCTGGATAAGTAACAGTTTCGATAAGCGGCATGCCCAATCTATCTGTCAAATAAATTCTTTTATGACCGACATCACTAAATTCACGACATGAATCTTCTTCGATTGACATTTGAATAATATTTATTCTTCTGTCTTTATATGGAATAGATCCACCGACACTAGTAATCGCTGTTCTTTGAAAACCAGTTGGAATACTACCATCAAGGTATTGCTTGCGTGCTATATGAATTTCATCAACTAACGAAGCATTCAATAGCATACCAATTTCGAATGCGATATCTAAAGCATCATCATTGATTTCGAATGGAGGAGTATCATCCATTTCATAAGTACATACTGTATCGTAATGAATGCGATATATAATATCTTTTTTAGTTTTAAATTCCATTAAAGCAGTTCCGTCGTATTCGCCTAATTCTGAAAGAGTTGGGCGCATATGGCGTAGAATTTCTGCATGATAATGTTCGTTATTGTATTTCCCGGCGGGGCAACGGCAAAATAGTTTCTTTTCGGTCAGAAGCTGCTGATGAACTTCTAATCCTGACATAAAACCAACTGTAGCATAGTCTTCCGGGGTCATTTCGTCGAATGGTTTAAATACGAAATCTGTCATATCAGACCCTTTTTAATATAGTAAATTCATTAAAATCATAATTTCCAATGCAAATTAGCACATGAAATTCAAAAATACGAAAATCTCTGAATTATTTTTCTATTAATTACTAATTTTTTTTGAATCTTATAGAGATTGTGGAAACTTTTATGCTATTTGAATGAATGAATTTTCATTGCCATACAGTTTTTGTATGTTTTTCTTTAATAATACGTGCTCGGGATTGCGTAGTTGCGGATCTTCAGAGAGCAATTTTTGTGCAAAATTCTTTGCATCCATAATTATCTCTGTATCATTTATAATATCAGCATATTTAAAATCCGGAAGCCCTGCTTGCTTAGTGCCAAGAATATCTCCTGGACCTCTAAGTTTTAAATCGACTTCAGATACTTGAAATCCGTCTGTAGTTTCTTCCATTGTTTTAAGCCTAATAATAGCAGCTACTTTCTCGTTTTGAATATCATCGTTGCGCCTTAATAAATACTTGTAATGGCTTTTGGTCATCAAAATGCAATATGATTGATCGGCTCCTCTACCGACTCTTCCTCTCAATTGGTGAAGTTGGGATAAGCCAAAACGCTCTGCATCTTCTATAAGCATTACCGAAGCATTAGGCACATCAATTCCAACCTCAATAACGGTTGTAGCCACTAATATATCATATTCCTTATTGAGAAATGCTGTCATTGCTTCTTCTTTTTCGTACCAAAACATTTGTCCATGAATTAATCCACATTTGAATTCGGGGAATATTTCACTGCTTATCTCCTCGAAATGTTCAGTTGCTGCTTTTAATTCTAATTTATCTGATTTTTCGACAAGAGGGAAGACTATATAAATCTGCCTGCCGGATTTAATTTCTTGCTTGATGAAATTATAAATTTCTTGTCTGTTTTCGTCAAAACCAACTTTTGTTTTGATAGGTTTACGATTTTTGGGCATTTCTTTTATTACTGATACATCTAAATCCCCATATACAGTCATGGTGAGAGTGCGAGGAATAGGTGTTGCTGTCATATTTAAAATGTGCGGTGAATATGGAAAATCATTAAATGATTTCTTTGCTAATTGGATTAGATCTGCTTTTTGTGAAACCCCGAATCTATGCAGCTCATCAATAATTACCAAACCTAATTTGTTATATACAATATCGCTTTGAAACATAGCATGAGTGCCAACAACAATATTAGCTTCGCCTTCAGCAATAGAGATTAAGTATTGAGTCTTTAATTTTTTCTTGAGCCCGCCAACCAGTTGTATTGTTTTATACCCAAGTGGTTCAATAAATTTTTTAATTGTGTGATAATGCTGTTCGGCAAGTATTTCGGTTGGTGCCATAAAAGCAACTTGGTAGCCATTATCAATTGCCATCAGCATAGCAAAAATTGCAACAATTGTCTTGCCTGAACCAACATCACCCTGAAGCAATCTATTCATTGGTTTTGATTGTGCAATATCTTCGGCAACTTCTCTTAATACTTTTTTTTGATCTTTTGTGAGTTCAAATGGAAGTTGTTCGTATAATATTCTTGAAGATTTACTTTTTTCAGTCATAGCCGGAGCTGTTTCAGAAACTTCAATAATCTTTTTCTTTAATTTGATAGCTAACTGATAATAGAATAATTCTTCAAATTTTACTCTATATCTGCATTTTTCTAATAAAAGAGAATCTTCAGGAAAATGCAGATATAGAGTAAAATTTGAAGAATTAATTTGATAGCTAACTGATAATAGAATAATTCTT
>CAZBNQ010000195.1:0-5967 GCA_964493035.1 uncultured Hyphomicrobiales bacterium
TAGATTTGATATAAACTCTTAATGATTCAATTATATTATGCTTGGGTTCGTCAATTTTTTTAAAATTAAAATCGCTAGTAAACTCTGCAATAGGTCCGGGAACAGATATATCAAATAAAGAAGTAAGAATTAATGAAATGGACTTAACTACTAATTTGCAATGATTAATTTCAATCTTCACCTTAGATTTTTTAATTCTATTCCTAATTTTGTTTGCTTCGAAAATCATAGATTTAAGCTTTTCATCAAAAGCAAATTTATCGATAACAAAAACAGCAGAGGTATAGAATCCGGAAAAGAATTTTTCGTCTGAGGCAGCAAGTTTATCGATCAGAGAACTCAAAACAGCAAACGACTCAAGAAATTTCCGTTCAATATCCACATTGGATAAGATAATCTCTTGAGTCTGAAAAAAATAAGATTCTGAGAAATCACAAAACAACTTCATCATCAGGCCTAATATCCTTAATAGCAAGCTGAGGAGCTTTCTGGCCGTTAAAATTATGAGTTTCTATATTATAAACAATTGAAAACGTTTTACCACCTTGGCATGAATGCAATTTATGAGCTAAATTTTGACCAATAGCATCAATAACAAAGTGATTTTGAATAGCTCTAAAACGAATGCTATTATTTCCAACAATTTTAATACCATTGACAGATTTTACTCCACGAGAGAAAAATATGGGTTTATTATTAACAAATCCATAAGGAGCAAAATTGCCTAGAGTTCTTAAAAAAGCAGGAGACAATTCATTAAATTGCAATTCAGTATCTATTTGAATTTCAGGCACGAGCATTTCACGAGAGATAAAATTATGAGCAATTTTATCGAAAGCATCACGAAAAGCAGGTATATTCTCAATTTTCAAAGAAAGGCCTGCAGCATGCTTATGACCTCCAAATTCGATCAAAAGGTGTTCGCAATCTTTAAGAGCAGTATGAATATCAAAATCGCTTATACTCCGAGCAGAGCCTTTAGCAATACCATCTATAGTGGTAAGCAAGACAGATGGCAAATGATACTTATCAACCAAACGCGAGGCAACAATACCAATAACTCCAGCATGCCAATCATCACCATGAATAACAAGCGAACGTCTGTCTTGTTGGGCAATCAACTTATCAGCAATAGGAATTGATTCTTCAAAAGTTTGTTGATCAAATAATCTTCGTTTACGATTTTCATCTTCTAATTGCTGAGCAATTCTGAAAGCAGCAAATTCATCATTTTGCAGCATCATTTCCACTGAGCGTCTGGCATCACCTAATCTGCCTGCAGCATTTATGAGAGGAGCAACTGCATATACAATATTAGAAGCAGTAATCTGCCCCTGTTTCAGTCCGGTGCAATAAATCAAGCCTTTAATTCCCGGGCGGGGATTGGCATTCAATTGCTTAAGACCGAAATGAACCATCACTCTATTTTCACCAACAAGAGGCACCATATCAGCAGCAGAAGCAATAGCAACAAAGTCCAGATATTCATATGCCATTTCTGGCTTGCCGAGATGTTGAGAAATACCTTGAATAAATTTAAAAGCTACACCACATGCAGCCAATGGTTTAAATGGATATTTGCATCCTGGCACCAATGGATCTAAAATAGCATAAGCTTCGGGCAATTCATTACCCGGCTCGTGGTGATCGCAAATAATTGTTTCAATATTATTCTCTTTGGCATATCTTAGTGATTCATAAGAAGTGATGCCGACATCGACAGTGATCAAAATCTTAGCATTTTTGGCTAAAGCAAGATTTATGCTCTTTTTGGAAAGACCATATCCATCATCAAATCTATCGGGGATATAATAGTCGACTGTTGCGCCTATTTCTCTAAGAAACAGGCACATAAGAGACGCACTTGCGGTACCATCCACATCATAATCGCCATGAATCCAAATCTGCTCCCGATTCTCGATTGCTTTTAAAATCTTATCCACTGCTTTTTGCATATCCTTCAAAATAAAAGGATTGTGCAAATCTTCAAACGCCGGCGAAAAAAACTTTTCAGCTTCTTCCATGCTTTTCAAATCTCGTGCTGCCAGGACTTTCGCCAGGCTCCTCGGGACTTTTAACTGCTTCACTAAGTTTTGTATGATACTCTCATCGTCATTTTTCTTTAATGTCCAACGATAATCCAAGGTTTAACCTATATTATTTCTTAATTACTTCAAATTTACGATATTTTTTTTATTTTTTCAAATAAAAAGTGTGTAATTTTTTTGACACTTTTGTAAAATTCTATTTTTTTTGAATTTTTTTTTTAGTTTTTTTTTGGCTTGATTAAAACAGTCCATTGTAATTAAAGCTATCACCTTTATTATTATATAACTTGCTTATAATTAAAATAATTAATAATTCTCCTGATACAAGTATCTATTAATTGATTATTATTTTTTTATAAGCAACATTTAATTGTTTTTGACTAATTTCGGACTTATATTAAGTGTGATAATTGTAATGGGGCAATTATTTACATGCTAAGAGAAATAATAAAACTTTAGGCTTTCGAGATTAAAGGGACGATCTCGGGGGGAAAAGCCGCTTTTAAAGTCTGCTTTTCCATAATTTACTGAGGCGAATGTTCGGAATTTCAAATAATATGACCGTAAAGAATAAAATTATTGGTGCAATACTTTTTGTATCTTTGATACTTACTTTTGCATCCTTTATTTTTATTGTTCTCAACCAAGAAAGTCGTTTGAAAGATGATCAGGAAGACAATCTCAGATTATATACCAAAATGTTAGGCGAATATTCTTTGCCTGCTCTTTCTTATGACGATAGAGAAACAGCGCAAAAAATCCTAACTAAATTGATTAGTATCCCATATATTACGCAAGCATATATTTATGACGAAAATCAATTACTTTTTACTTCTTTTTTTAAAGATTCATTAAATTTTGATACACGTATTTATGATGCAGATAGATTTAAGGATACTACTTTTTATCAGGGCAATATCACATCAGTCATTAGCCCTATTAAGCTAAATAACGAAGTAAAAGGATATGTTCAAATTGTATCTGATGGCACTTATATACAGTCCAAAATTAATTCCTATATTATTTTCATTATTTTACTTTCAATTGTAATTATATTCATTTCCTATTTCTTAGCCACTGTAATTTCAAAACCATTAAGTGCACCTTTGGTCAAATTAAAAAATATGACTGAAAGAATCACTAAAGATGAAAGCTATGATATAAAAATTGATGATATTCCTAATGATGATTTTGGCAAAATCTTTATTAGTTTCAATCAAATGGTTGAAGAGCTTAAGAATCGTAAAATTAGTCAAATAGCTGCCGAAAACAAACTAAGTAAATTAGCAGATGACCTTGAAGAAACAATTACTAGGCGTACTATATTGCTCGAAGCAGCAGTAGAGCAATTGAAAGTAGAAATTGAAGAACGTGAAAAAACGAGTCAACAGCTATTAAATGCCAAAAACGAATTGCAAGAAGCTCTAAAATCAGAAAAAGAGCTAAACGAAATGAAAAGCAGATTTATTTCAATGGTTTCTCACGAATATAGAACTCCACTTACTGTTATTTTATCTTCTGTATCATTAATGACCAAATCTTGCGTTCCAACCAAACACGATACTTTCAACAAGCACTACAATAGAATCCAATCCTCTGTCGATAGAATGCTTTCAATGCTCAATGATGTATTGATGATGGGTAAACTCGAAGGTTCTAAAAATGAATTTTCACCAGTAGAATTAGATTTAGTTGAATTAATATTCGATATTATTGAAGAAAGAAAAGCTGTAGATGAATCTTCGCACCAAATCATTTTTAACTGTAATTATAACAATCTATATATTTTGGCAGATAAATCTGCATTATACCATATATTTAGCAATTTAATATCAAATGCATGTAAGTTTTCCAAATCTGACTCACCAGTAGAATTAAATATAGAAACAACAAATAATGGTTTCATATTTAGAGTAAAAGATTATGGGATGGGCATATCGCCAGAACTGCACGACAAAATATATGAGCCATTCAGAAGAGGAATAAATGTAGTAGATATATCGGGCACAGGACTTGGATTATCGATAGTCAAAAGAATTGTAGAAAAACTATCAGGTTCGATAAAATATGATAGCGTAGCAGGTAAATATACAGAATTTGAAATATACCTGCCAATGATATGCAATTCCAACAAAATAACAGAAATCCCCGGCTCGGAAAATGATACAGTAATGGATTATATTAATTAATTGATTTTAATCATTTTGCAAAGTTATCCACACAAAACATCAAGTTTAATATTTTGCTTAGCCTAAGTTTTCTTTTACGTAAGTAATTGAAATTATTAATAATTTTTTAAAAGAAAAATGGTATAAAAGTTTTGAAAGGTAGATTATATTTCGTAATATTGTATTTTATAAATGACAAAAATAAAATAAATAAAAGAAATTGTGCCAATTATTGATAAACGAAAAGGACTAATTATGGCAAAAGCAATTGGAGAAATTATCGTTAATATCGAGCAGTGCAAGGGATGTGAATTATGTATAGATGCATGCCCCGAAGAAACAATTGCTCTATCAGAAACAATCAATAAAAAAGGTTACCGCTATGCGGTTACAGTAAACCAAAACTGTACAGGCTGTGCAAATTGTGCAACTGTATGCCCCGATGCGGTAATAACAGTTTATAGAAAAATTGAAAAATCCGCCTAAGAATTTTTAAAATAAGGATAAAATTTGTTTAAAAGGAGATGAAATGGGCGAAATAAAATTAATGAAAGGTAACGAAGCCCTTGCAGAAGCTATGATTCGTGCGGGATGTGATGCTTATTTCGGATATCCTATTACTCCACAATCTGAAGTATTAGAATATTTAGCTAAAGATGCAACACAAAGAACCGGTATGGTTGTGCTTCAAGCAGAAAGCGAAGTCGCAGCTATTAATATGATTTACGGCGCAGCCGGATGCGGCAAACGCACTATGACAACTTCCTCAAGCCCTGGTATGAGCTTGATGCAAGAAGGTTTGTCTTATATTGCAAGTGCAGAGCTTCCTTGCGTGGTCGCTAATGTTAACCGTGGTGGTCCCGGTTTAGGTACTATCCAACCTTCACAAGCTGATTATTTCCAAGCTGTCAAAGGTGGCGGTCATGGCGATTATAAATTAATTACTCTTGCTCCTTCTAGTGTTCAAGAAATGGTTGATTTTGTTAGATTAGGTTTTGATTTAGCAGAAAAATACAGAAACCCTGTTATGATTCTTACTGATGGCGCTATCGGCCAGATGATGGAAAAAGTTGAATTGTTCGATCAAATGCCACGCAAAACTGAATTCCCAGATTGGGCTACTACAGGCAAAACAGCTGGCAAAGATCGCCGCTATATTACTTCTTTGCATATTCAACCTGAAAAGATGGAAGAAATTAACCATCACCTTCAAGCTAAATATCGCACTATCGAAGAAAACGAAGTAATGTATAAAACTTTAAATGTTGAAGATGCTGAATATATCTTCACCGGCTTTGGTTTGGGTGCTCGTATTTGCGCTAAAGCTATGGAAATGGCTAGAGCGAAAGGCTACAAAGTTGGCGTTGTTCGCCCTCAAACTTTGTTCCCATTCCCAACTAATATATATGCTGAATTAGGTAAGAAGGTTAAAGGTATTCTCGATGTAGAAATGAATGCCGGACAAATGGTCGAAGATGTTCGCTTGTCTGTCAATGGCTCTACTAAAGTTGAATTCTATGGCCGTATGGGCGGTATGATTCCTTCTCCTGAAGAAATTCTTGAGCATTTCGAAAAAATCTTTATAAGAGGAGAAGCATAATGAGCGATAAAAGAATGGATATTTGTGTTGAAGATAATTTAGTTTATCGCAAGCCGGAAACTCTTATCGAAGAGCCTTTCCACTATTGCCCCGGTTGCGGTCATGGCGTTGTTCATAAAATTTTGATGGAAGTAGTTGATGAATTAGGTAT
>CAZBNQ010000196.1:0-5921 GCA_964493035.1 uncultured Hyphomicrobiales bacterium
ATCTCTTCCGTTATCGGCAACGCCGACAACATCGCAGTTGCCCGAACGCTCTATTATTGCTGTTATCAATTTTGCTGTTATTCTATGATCTTCAGCTAATAGTACTTTAATCCTCTTTGCTCCTCCGTATTGTTGTGTGCTTGTATCCATTTCATTGTCTTTTTTCGTAATTTGTAAATCATTAAAGTAATTGTCATTTCACTTCACAACAAATTTAATACTTTCATTTACCTTTTGAAATACCTTCAAATACGTAATTTTTATTATACCTAATATTACGTAGATTATCAGTAAGTTTACTGAGTATTTATACGTAATTTTACGTACTCAATTTTTTATTTATGAATTTAAAATTCATACTATTAATCAATTTTGAATAACATTTCAGATTGGCTATCCAAATTGAATAAAAAAAATGCCGCTACAAAAAATAACGGCATGTTTTGAATTGATTGTTGTGAGTTTAATTCAATTCATTTTTAAATAAATTTCTTTCGAAAACTAAACGTACAAGCGATACAGTAGATTTAACACCTAGCTTGGTCATAATATTTTTCTTATGAGTTTCTACAGTACGTGGGCTTAGATACAATTTTTCGGCAATTTCGATTGCACCCATATCCTGACAAACCAGCTTAAGTATTTCTTTTTCTCTATCTGTAAGCATTTCAATCATCGAACCATCAACAGGCACAAAATCATTAGATTCGCCTTCCCCCAAAAACACCTGCATACACTCTTTGCTAAAATACTTCTCGCCTTTGAGCACTGTCTGCAGAGCTTCAACAATTTCCTCGATAGAAGCAGTTTTTGTAAGATATCCAGATGCTCCAGATTTCATTGCCTGCGAAATGATATGCTTATTTGTCATTGCAGATAAAAATACAATTTTGATATTTGGATCGAGCTTATGAACTTCCTTAGCTGTTTCTATTCCATTCATTTCTGGCATTAGAATATCCATAAGGATTAGATCTACATCAGATTCCTTTACTGATTCAATTACTTCTTTGCCGGTACGAACTGAGCCTACTAAACGCATGTTAAAAAAGTTTGCTAAATAGCTTTGTAATAGCTTTGCTACCAATTTGTGGTCGTCTGCTATCAATATATTAAAGAATCTTGTCAAAAGTTCTTCCATTTCTACACCATGAAGATTAAATTGTGAAGATGAATGTGAAATGACAATCAAAAATAATATTTTTTTTGTCAATTTCAAATACTTTTTTTACTTTTTTAGTAAAATTACCATAAGTATTTATACCTAAAGATTTTAATTTATTTAATTTCAATTTATTTTCATTTTATCTTAATTGTTTAGTTTCTTCATTTTTCAAACTGTCACGTTTCATTAAGTCTGAATCTATACCTCTAAATATTTAATACTTACATCACAATATTCTTCATTTATGATTATAGTATCTTAATTATTTATAATATACTAATTATTAATTCCCAAACTTCTACTCGGGATTAAACTTCCAATTAATTTTTTTTCAATAGTGTTATTCATTATGTATTTTTAAAAGAAGACTTTCTAATCCTTGTTAAAAAGCCTTCTTTTATATATACTTTTGCTTCTTTTAGGTTAAGCATTCATTAAATATTATTAACAATCACAAATTGCTGTAATTCTTTTTTAAATCAATGCTTTTCCTGTCATTTCTTTGGGTATGTCTATTCCCATTATTTTCAATACTGTAGGTGCTATATCAGCTAAAACTCCATCAGAAACCTGTTTTACCTCTTCATCGACGACAATACAGGGCACCGGATTTAATGAATGTGCTGTGTTAGGACTTCCATCAGGATTTACTGCATAATCTGCATTTCCATGATCGGCGATAATAATGCTTGTATACCCATGATTTTTAGCGGTTTCGACAACTTCTTTCAAACATTCATCAACTGCTGCTACTGCTTTTTGTATTGCTTCATATATCCCTGTGTGTCCTACCATGTCGCCATTGGCAAAATTAAGACAAATGAAGTCAATTTCTTCTTTTTCCAATTCTTTGACTAAAGCATCTTTCACCAAGTATGCACTCATTTCAGGTTGAAGATCATAAGTTGCTACTTTAGGTGAATTTATCAATATACGGCTTTCATTTTCAAACACCTCTTCTCTACCTCCGGAGAAGAAAAATGTGACGTGAGCATATTTTTCTGTTTCAGCAATTCTTAGTTGTTTTCTACCTGCTTTTGAGACTATTTCCCCTAATGTATTTGTCACATTGTCTTTGTCGAATACAACATTTACTTTCTCAAAACTATCATCATATCTTGTCATTGTGTAATATTCGAGATTCATTTTGTTCATTTCATATTCAGGAAAATCTTTTTGAGTGAGAGCCACCGTAATTTCTCTTAGTCTATCAGTTCTAAAATTAAAGCAAAGAACTACGTCACCTTCTTTAATTACAGCCAATGGACTACCCTTCTCATCTGTAATCACTGTTGGTTCGATAAATTCATCAGTTATTCCATTATTATATGATTGCTCAATGGCTTCTATAGCACTTTTGCTCGTGTTTCCGATTCCTTTAACGAGTAGATCATATCCACGTTTTACTCTTTCCCAACGCTTATCTCTATCCATTGTATAGTATCTTCCACAAACAGTTGCTATCTTGCCGGATGAATTCTTAAGATGATTTTCTAAATTGCTTACAAATCCAAGACCACTTCTCGGATCAGTATCTCTGCCGTCAGTGAGCGCATGAATATAAACGTTTTCCAATCCGTAATCTTTAGCAATATCACATAGTTTATACAAATGCTTATCTGATGAGTGAACTCCACCATCGGAAACTAATCCAATTAAATGAAGATCTTTTTTGTGCTCTTTTGCATAAGAATATATTTTCTTGATTTCAGGATTTTCTGTAATTGAGTTATCGCGTATTGCCAAGTTTATTCTAACCAAATCTTGATAAACAATTCTACCAGCACCAATATTTAAATGTCCTACTTCGGAGTTTCCCATTTGTCCATCAGGTAGCCCTACATTTTCTCCACAAGTAAGTAATTGTGAATGAGCGTAATTATTCAAAAGAGATTTATAATATGGTGTGTTTCCTTGGTTTATAACGTCGGAGTGGCTTCCATCACCTATACCCCAACCATCTAATATAGCTAACAATACTTTTTTCATTTTTAACCTTTTAATTATTTAGTATCCCCTAACACGGAATAATTTTGATTTGATTGTTAAAAAAAAGGATTACATCAAAAACTAATGTAATCCTAATATAATCTTTACAATTCAAGTTATTTAGAAGTAATAATAATCTCTGTTCTTCTATTTAACTGTCTTCCAAATTCATCTTTATTGCTTGCAATTGGCTTTCTCTCGCCATATCCTTTAGTACTTATGCGAGTTTCAGCAACTCCACGTTTCACTAAATATGCTTTTACACTTTCGGCTCTTTGTTGAGAAAGAATATCATTTGTAGCATCAGGACCTTTACTGTCAGTATGGCCTTCTACCAAAATTGTTATATTTGGTTTACTCTGCATAAAGTCGCCGAGAATGTTCAATTCATCAACATTTTCTGGCAGATCGAATCTATTAACGCCAAACAGCAAATTTTCAATAATAAGTTTTCTACCTAATTCTACGATTGGAATTGATTTTTTAATCAGCTTACTCTGATTTTTATCAAATAATGCAATTTCGATAGAATCCGGAACAACAGTTTCTCCTGATCTATAAGTCAGAATAAACAAATTTGTCAATTGATTCGAGAAATTATCAAGAATAGTTGAAAATGGGAAATCAATATCGAATACATTACCACGAGTTCTTTTTGAGATTGTAGCATAATTTGTAAGTTTAGGAGGTACAATCGAGAAAACACGGATTTCATTTTTTTGCATAGTTTCGATTATTGATTCAGTATTAAAATTAGTAGAGCCTTGGCCAGTTTCGCCTCTTTGATGATAAGGGGCATCAGTAACAACAACTGCAACTTTATTAGCTTCATCTCTAAATTTGATACGAGTGAGTGCATTCAAGGCTTCTAATGCATTTTCTTTTTCGTCACCGCCTCCGAATGCTTTCACACCGCTAAGCCAGCCGATAAAATCATTAACATTATCAGTTGGTTGGTATACTTTTGTTACGTCATCGTTGAATAATATCAAACCAATTCTATAGCTAATACCGCGATGAGCTAAATGCTGAGTGAAAGACATTATATTTGATCTAACTTGATTAATGCATTGTTGCATCGATCCAGTAACGTCAACAACATAAACAAAGTCCACAGCAACTTTTTCAGCAATAGGAATTTTTTCTACTTTAATTACTTTGCGTGGAACGCCTTTTTCATAAACATATAATGCATCAGCGCTAAGAGAGTCTAAAGGCTCGCCCAATCTGTTATATGCTTCAATAATAATTTTTATGTCTGGAAATTTAGTAATTTCGACGTTGCGAACAGTAATTTCGATTTCTTTCCGCGCTGCTTCAACCTTAGCATCTTGAAGAAGTTCTTGTTCTTTTTTTTGATTGTCTTGTTCAGATGATTTAGGCTGCGCATTCCCCAATGCCCAAGCAAACGGAAGAAGAGTAATAACTAACAAAATATTTAATATTCTAATCATCTTCCTTATTATCCTGCAATTAAAAAATTATTAAAAAGCCCCTAAGCTCGTAGCCGCGGGGCTTTCAAAATCTCTTATTATTTTATATCGTTAATCTCAAAACTGGAGAAATCATAAAGTAACCATCATCTTCGAAAGGTCTCAAGTTGCGAACTGGTTTCGCATATTTACCTTCGATATAGAACCAATCGCCGAACAATGGGATCCATACTTTATTTAATAAAATCTGGTTAGAATATTGAATGCTCAAACCAAATGGGAAAGCACCTTGATTGCGATATTCTGCTTTAGCATACACCCAATCGCCGAATTCACTTGGTTTATATGTTTTAAGTCCAATTATACCATCAGTTGCAAAATATGTTTTTGCTGTATCTGCAGCACCGATTCTATACATTGCAGCTTCTCTAATTTCGGAGTATGAAACACCGAGATCGAAACGGAAGTAGTTTTCTGGTGCATTTGGATTGATCCACCAATGATAGAATGCAGTAACTTGACCTGAAGCTCTATTTAAAGGAATAATACCTTTAAATCCTGCTGCTCTTGGATCATCTTGATCTGCAAATTCAATTCTATCGTTGAACTGAGTATAGTATGTATATTTACTTTCTTCAATACCTTCAGCTTCTAATTTCTTAAATGGCATTTCGATATTAAAAGCAATACCTGCTTCAGGATGGAAAGGCATGTGGAAATCGAAACCAGCGATAAACTTGCCACCAGGACCAGCATTTACTTGTCTCTTTGGCAACCATTCAAACAAGCTATTGTCGCCTGAACCGCTAGTAATTCTATAACCACCGCCCAAATATGCATTAATCAAATATGGGATTGCAGTACGTGTACGTGAATCTTCATTTTGATATAATGGTCTTTGAAGCATTATTTTAGATTCGCCTGCATACCAGAAAGGCATACCAATTTGGTCTGTACCCAAAACTGAACGCAACCAGAAACCAGTACCACCGATTTTTACTGATTGTTCAAACATTGATAAAGAGAATGAATGAGAAACATCAGTACGGTTGAAGAAATCGATAATAGCTTTAGCTTGAGATGGAGCTAATGGTGTTTCCGGTGGAATTTCTGTAAAGCAATAGTCTCTGTTACCTTTTTCGTTGACAGTAGCTCTATTGATACCTCTAAACAAAAATTCACCAGAGAGGAATCTCATTAATTTATCGCTTAAATTTGATTCAATTTGAACAGCATTCATTGAAGCATTCTTAGAAGAAATCATAAGAATTTCGAATGGTTGTTCTTGAAATTCTTTAGGTCCTGCAAGCACTTCAATATCTTGCTGGCTAATA
>CAZBNQ010000197.1:0-5901 GCA_964493035.1 uncultured Hyphomicrobiales bacterium
TTCCTGACGAAGCTCATCATTATGTTGACTTCCTTATTCCTCCAAATAAGCTTAATGGTGCTGACGAAGGCGATAAAGTTGCCGCTGAATTTTTGCAATGGGATAATCCTACTAAAAGCCCTACTGTCGAGGTTACTCAGATTATTGGAAAAGCCGGCGATCCTTCTGCAGAATTTGAAGCTATTATTCAAGAATTTAATCTGCCTGAAGAATTTAATGAACATGTAATTGCAGAAGCTGAAATAGTGAAAGCTCCCGCTAATCGTAAAGTTAAAGACAGGCTCGATCTTAGAGATGAATTGATCATTACAATCGATCCTATCGATGCTAAAGATTTTGATGATGCACTTTCTCTTAAGTTAATGGATAATGGTAATTATTACCTTGGTGTACATATTGCAGATGTAAGCCATTACGTTAGAGAAAACTCTGAAATGGATATTGAAGCCAGATTGCGTGGCAATTCTATTTATCTTGTTGATAGAGTTATCCCTATGCTTCCCGAACAAATTTCTAACGAAGTATGTTCTCTTAAACCGGATGTGCCTCGATTTGCTTATTCTGTATTTATGGAATTGAGCCCCAACGGTGTACTTAAAAATTACGAAATTCATGAAACACTGATAAGAAGTAAACGAAGATATAATTATGATGAAGTGCAGCAGATTATTGATACAAGCGAAGGAGATAATTTAGATCTGATCCTTCAACTTAATAAACTTGCTAAAATTTTGCGCACTCGTAGATTTAAAGCAGGCGGTATCGAATTTGATACTACCGAAACTAAATTCATTCTCGATGAAAATAAGTATCCGGTGGATGTAAAACTTCGCAGAACTACCGATGCTACTTCTTTGGTCGAAGAGTGTATGTTGATTGCCAATCAGACAGTTGCCTCTCACGTAAGGATACTATCGCAAGCATTACGTCTGCCTCAAACTCTGCCATTCCTCTATCGTGTGCACGACGAACCCGATCCAAAAATTTTAGCCGAAACTCTTGAGTTTATTGGCTCTTTTGGTCCAAAACTTAAAACTAAAAAACCAAGCTCAAATGATATTAACAAACTTATCCATGACGTCGAACAATTACCGGAAAAATCAGTTGTCCATCAAATTTTGATCAGATCGATGGCAAAAGCTATCTATTCAGATTTCAATAACGGGCACTATGGCTTAGGTTTTGATGAATATGCGCATTTCACCTCGCCTATCAGACGTTATCCCGATCTAATTGTTCATAGGCTTCTCAAAGAATATAACAAAGCGATACCCGATATCTCAAGATTAAAATATATATCTAAACTTCTGAAAGAAGTAGGTGGCAATTGCACCAATCGCGAACGCCTGGCTATGGAAGCTGAACGCGCATCCAATAAGCTTGCTGGTGCTATGATTGCCGAAAATAAAATTGGTGAAGAATTCTTCGGTACTATTACCGGAGTTACTAATTTCGGACTATTTGTTACCATCGAAGGGCTTTACGTCGAAGGTTTGCTTCATATCAAGGATATTTGGGATGATTATTATATTTATGATGAAGCTAAATACAGAATTATCGGCAAGCGTAAAAAGAAAATATTCGGATTAGGTATGAAAATTAGAGTTAAAATCATTAAAGTAAATATTGATAAAAGAAATATAGATTTAGCTTTTGTTGAGTCTTAATAATACAAAAGTGGCTGTATCAATCACATTTGCTACAGCCACTTAAAATCAAGTAGAAAAAAACTTAAATCAAACCTGCTTTATGCTTTTCAGTCAATTTTTCCAACATTTCTTTTGTCATTGAATGAATATCATAAGAAGGCTTCCAACCCCATTCTTTACGAGCGCAAGAATCATCAATTGAATACACCCAAGAATCAGCAATAGCTTGACGGAAATCTGGTTTGTATGAAATTTCGAATTCAGGCATATACTTACGAATTTCGTCAGCCAATTGCGCTGGAGTAAAGCTCATAGCAGCAACGTTGAAATCGCTGTGATGCACTAAATTATCAAAATCAGCTTCTGCCAAATCCATAGTAGCTTTAATACAATCAGGCATATACATCATTGGAAGCATAGTATCTTCTTTTAAGAAACATTCGTAGCGTTTATTTTTTACTGCTTCATAGAAAATTTCAACAGCATAGTCAGTAGTGCCGCCACCAGGAAGAGTTTCATGCGAAATAATGCCAGGATAGCGCAAGCCACGGCAATCTAAACCATATTTTTGAACATAATAGTCGCAAAGTCTTTCGCCTGCAACTTTAGTAACTCCATACATCGAAGTTGGTTTTAGCACACTGTCTTGAGGCACCATTTCTTTGGGCACGCCTTGTCCCCAAACCGCCATTGAGCTTGGTATAATAATTCTATTTAAGTTAAATTTAACACCTAAGTCGAGTACATTTATTGATCCATTCATATTAACATTCCAGCAGAGTGCAGGATCTTTTTCGCCTACGCCCGAAAGAATAGCAGCTAAATGGAAAACTGTATCGATATCGTATTTAATGATAACTTGACGAATTGAGTCAGGTTTAGTTACGTCAATTACTTCAAATGGACCGGAATCTTCGATTGCCTTTGTTGGTTTTGGGCGCAAGTCCGATGCTATTACATTTGCTCCACCATACTTTTTGCGCAATGCCAATGTTAATTCTGTACCGATTTGTCCTAATGCTCCGGTAACCAATATTTTTTTGATTTCTTTTTTCATCTTCATTCTTCTAAATAGTGATGAAATTTACATTATTTAAAAAATAAAATTACGAAAATTTCTAAACACTTAAATCAAATATTTACTAAAAAGTTTTCCAATACTCGTTTCATCATGAAACCACTGCAATATTTATTCGTAATTATATATAGAACATTGAATTATTAAAGCCACATGGCACGTTATTTGATATTTATTTCTCATGTTGAATTTAGGGGGAAATTATGGATCCGATTCTATTAAAAGCCGGTTTTATTTTGACTGCTTCAGTCGGTTTTCTTTTACTTAATACCGACAGTCTTTACAATTTCTCGAAAAATTTAAGAAAGTTTTATTCTAAGAAAAAAAATTGATGGAGTTATGATGAAGTTTGTCTCGAAAATAACTATAGCATTTGCTGCAATTATTCTTATTAGCTCTTGCTCTTCCAGTGTTAGATTTTCGAGTAATGAATCTTCGTCTACAAGTCCGAAAACTAAATCTATAAGCAGCAGCAAAACCAAAAAATCTACTGATATCGAAAAGCCTGCTAATCTCAACAGTATTCAGAAAAATCTCCTTAGCGAAGCCGAAAAATGGCTTGGTGTGCCTTATGCTTGGGGTGGAAATACTAAAAAAGGAGTCGACTGCTCCGGATTTGTTAAAGAAGTTTATGAAAAAGTTGGGATTATGCTGCCCCGCACAGCTGCTTTGCAATTTGAATATGCAGATAGAATTAATAAAAACGAACGCCGAATTGGTGATCTCGTTTTTTTCAAAAAATCAGGGCAAATCTCACATGTGGGTATTTATATTGGCAATAACCAGATAATCCACTCATCCTCCGGCAAAGGAGTTATTAAGCAATCTTTAGACGACGACAGACTACAAGAACTATATGCAGGTATGGGCAGAGTTTTGCAATAGCTATTTTGTCTTCTTCACTTTTGTTTTGTTTGGTGGCGGAGTAAATGCTGATATTAATTCACTCACAATCTTATCTAAAGAAAATCCCATTGTAAAATAATATATATTTTGGTTCCAATTTGCATCTTTAAGTATTGAATCCATTGAAAATTTTGAACTAATGTCAAATTTAAAATCAATTCCTCCGCCACTAGCAATAATACCAAGACCCAAACTTAAATATTCTCTATTTTTATTTAATGTTTTTAACTCATCTTCTTTGAATAAGTATTGATAGTCATTACCATTAGAATATCTGATTTCATTTTTATGATTAGCTATCTGAATTACCTGAGAAGCAGAAGACAAAAACGCATGATTATAATCATAGCCTATGCTAAGATAATAAAATGCTCCCATCGATTCTTTAGATTTTATCAATCCACCATATATTGGCAACATAAAATTTGCATTTAGATTTAAATGAGTTTCATCTAAAGTAATGGTTGATATTTCTTTAAATCCAACAGGTTTATTATCATATCCCAAAAATGATTTTGTTCTATCAACTGAATAAATGCAACCACTGATATTATCAATTCCAAAACCCAAGCCCAAATATCCAATATATATTGGAACTACATATGACAATCTATAGCTTGAATATGTCGTAATATTAAAATTATCACCTTCATCATTCTCTTCGTTCGAAAACTTTTCTCTTGTCTCCAATTCATCTTCGTCTTGAGATTTTCCTGAAAATCCAAATTTAGTCGGATAAAAAGATTTGGAAAAAATTCCGGGAGCTTGGTCCCAGATACCACCAATTTGCAAATCAAAAAACCAACTGCTAAGTATATTTAAACTTTTTGGAAAATAACCTTTAGTATATTCGAATATTTTTTGACTTTCTTCAATTTCTTTATCAAGCTTAGCAAATGTGGAATCATTTTCGAAATCAAAATTTTCAAAATCTAATGAATCAATTTCATCTTGAGCAAATACACTTAACGAAGAAATTAGTAATATAACAACAAAAAATATTCTTTTCATATCAATTTACAATTATAAATGGTTGATAATCATCGCCGCTACTTGTATCTAAGAATAAATAATACATACCGGATAAAAACTTAATTCCGGGGAAAAACTCGTAGTCGTATATACCTGCTTCGATCTGGCCATAATCTTTCAAAAGCTCCCTTTGACCTAAAACATCATATACATATAATTGTACAGTCGATTTCAAATCAATTTTAAATGTCCACTTTGAGGTGGAATATGATTTGATTGGATTAGGTACAATTGATAATAATTTTGCAAATCTCACATAAGGATAAAACGGTCCAGCTAAATCATTTTTAAATAAAATATTAAATTGAGGTTTGTCTATAGCTTTTGATTTGATATCAGTAAATTCCATATCACAAATACTATCCGAACCTGCTAGAGCTAATATAGTCAATTGTAATTTTGCATTTTCATCGTCCAAATCGTCCTTTATTACATGAAAAGTACAACTTGTATCATCATATCTTGTTAATACTTGTGGAATTATTCGATCTTCCGAAAGGATTTCTAATGAGATGGGATATGATATTGTATTCGGTTTTAAAATAATTTTTCCTGTAATATCATTTTCGCCTTTGTACAATTTCATCTGATCTTGTTTAAATATATATCGTGCAGTATCTCCTGCCCTACATTTTATTGTGTCGCTATATTCGACAGCTAATAGATTAGAAAAAGCTAATGTGAAAATGCATAATATATATATTATTTTATTCATACTTATTTATTCTTTATAACAATAAATTCAGTTCTTCTATTTCTTTTTCTATTTTCTTCGGAATCATTAGCTACAATGGGTTTTGATTCACCAAAGCCTTCAGTCTCAATTCTTTCGGGACTTATCCCCATAGATACAAGTATTTTTTTAACTGATTCAGCTCTATCTTTAGATAATTTTAAATTATCTTTAGTTTGTCCAATATCATCAGTATGACCTGCAATTTTGATAACTAACGCATTGTTTGATTTCATTGCTTCTGCTACTTGTTGTATCAAAGACATAGACTCAGATCGAACATCAGATTTTCCAGATTCAAATTCAATATCAATAAAGGTAACTGTACCCACAATAACATCCTCTGCAATCAATGATTTATCATAAGTTCCCTGAGATTTGATCCCGTTTAAGCCAAACTGAGGCAATGCCGAACTTAATTCTACATAATGCTTTCCAGAACATTTTGGAGGTTTATAAGTTACTTTATAATAATTATTTAATGATGTTAATATTCCTTTGAA
>CAZBNQ010000198.1:0-5884 GCA_964493035.1 uncultured Hyphomicrobiales bacterium
TATGGAGCTTTACATTAACTCACTTTTGTATAGCAATACTCCTTCATATCCTAAAAGCAATAAATCCTTATCCGGAAATTTGCTAAAAAGAGTTTTGCTTACAGCTCTATTGCTCATCTGTTGTATATCAATAGATGCCTACAGCCAAGTTACACTTTCAATCTCAAAATCACACAATGCCCCCACTCCAATACCAAGTGGTCAAGCATTTACATATACAATCACCTATAGTTGGTCTGGCGGGGCTCCGGGCACTTTATATATAATCGACAACGTACCTGCTACGCTGGATGTTATTAGTGCTTTGCCAGGCAATCCTGTTTCTGTCATTACAGGCAATCAGGTTGTATTCACTCTTACAGGTTTATCCTTGCCGAGCGGTTCTGGCACTGTTCAGATCAATGCAAAATTCAAACCCGGTGTTACTTGCGCTGGAGAACGGGCTTGCAATAGAGCCGGTATTTCTACAAATATGAATTCTAACTTCGTCTATAGCAACGAGAGTTGTGTTACTGCTGCTACTCCGACTAATAAATGGCAATTCGAAAAAGAATGGATTGCTGGCTGTGCTATAAATGACGAAGTGATTTTCAGAATTAAAGTCGTTAATCCTTCTGGATCAGATATTGGTGGACTGAATCTAACTAATGTTAGTCTTAGTGATTTTGTGCCTGCTAATGCTGTTGTTACTGCTGTTTACGGTTCTTGGACCGGTATATCCGGAACAACTCTTACAGGTGGACCATCTACTCTAACTGTATCACCTTGGAATGCTTGGTATACAGCTTATATAAAAGTTCAATTTCCTTCAGGCTTCTTCACTGCAGGCCAGCAAGTGATAAATCAAGCTAATATGAGCTTTAATACTCCATGCAATTCTCAAATGACTACTTGGACTGATACTGCCAAAGTTACTCTTTGCCAAGGTGTTAGTTCTGGTGCTCTCAATAAATATCTTACTCTTAGCTTATCATTCCCTAACAATCCAAGTTGGTATCCTGTGTTTTCTCCGGGCTGTTGTGGAAGCTACCATTTGAATTATGTGAATAATGGTACTCTTGCCCAACCAAATTTTGTTATGGAAGATTTAATTCCTCCTCAATTAGACGTTAATAAAATTTATACAAATGTGACTGCTTCTAATACACCTGTAACTGTGGATGTTTATTGTTGGACAGGATCATCTTGCTCAAGTACACCATGTACGACTGTAGTTTACAATTCGGCCGGATGGCAGACTCTTACCGGATTGCCTCCAAATGTATGTAAAGTGAGATGGAGCTATTCTGGCTCGATAGCTGTCTCCCAAGGAATTTATAATTATATGGATGTTTGCGTCAGATCAAATAATTATACAAATGGCGCACCAGTCCTTACCGGACAGAATGTTGTAAATACTGTCAATGTTTCTGCAACAAATTTAAGTACACTAACTGCAACACATACTAAAGTTATTGATGCAGTAGCCCCCAAAGTTGTTACTACAAAACTATTAGTTGGCGATTGTAATAATGCCTGCCAAGTAAATCCATCCGGACCATTCCAACCTGGCGATACTGTCAGATTTAGAATGGCAGTTGCTAATATTGGAAATGCAAACGCTACTATTTGCTCAATTAATGATATTTTGCCTGCAGGATTGACTTATGTAGGAAATGAAACATACTTCTATGGTGGTTTCAATTGGATGGCTAATATTTATAATCCGCCATGCTGTTCGCTTACTGTTGCAGTTCCTTCTCAAGTTGGTGGAGCTATCACAAGCCCTGCTGTTGGAGCTACAAATTTAACTTGGACATTTCCTGTGCTTCCAAGTCGTTGCGACGGCACTGTCGAGTATTTCTTAATTGATTTTGATGTGAAAATCTCTGACAATCCACCTGCTCCTCCAGGACAATACACTAATACATTCAATTTTGCAGCTTCAAATGTTAGCTCTATTACTTCCAATCCTGCAATACTGACTGTCAATGCTACTGCTCAATTGCAGGCAATTAAAGAAGTAAGAAAGCAAGGTTCGAGCAATCCTTGGAGCTTCTCTACTTCTGTTCTTCCTGGAGCTATGGCTGAGTATAGAGTCAGAGTTGTAAATACAGGTAATACTCAATTGACTAATCTATGCTTGCTCGATATCATGCCTTGGGTTGGTGATATTAAAGTTCTTCCTCCTTATACTTCTCGAGGAAGCGGATTCGACTTGCCGTATAATCCGGCTAATGGTGCGTTCACTATTACTCCTGCCGGATTTACTCCTACTTATAATAGTTTAGGTCTTATTCAAACAAAGAATCCGACAAGATCTACCGAATGTGGTGGATTCTGCGGAGCCACAGATCCGGTTGGAGCTGTCACAGGCTCGTTTATTGGGGCTGCTGCTCAGACTTATTCATTTAAGATTAGCGCAAACCCAAGTGTAAACTTGATGCCTGGTGCATCCCTCGATGCTATCATTCCGGTCAAATTACCACAAGGACTCCAAACTAATCTAAATGCTTGCAACTCATTTGCAATCCAAGCAGTACCTCTCGGAATGCCTAATGTATGCCTAAAAGCAGAATCAAATAATGCATGCATAAGTGTGGCTGAAGAAATTCCTTGCCTAAGAATAGGAGAACGAAAAATCACTTGCGTTGGTCAAAACCAAAACGGTCAGTGGATTTACCAGTTGCAGTTTAATATAACTAATCTCAGTGGGCAAAATGGATTGTTTTCAATTGCTCCTTCCGTTGGCACTATTCAATCATATACTCCGAATAGCTTGCCAAATGGTGTTCCAACAACAGTTAACGCTGTTTATATATCTAGCTCTAATAATGCCATCGTTTGTTTCAATATCGTACTATACGACCAAAAAGAAAACAAATTATGTGATACAACATTCTGCTTAGATTTATTACCTTGTCCGGATCCATGCCCATGTCCGTTCAAAATGATAATCGAAAAACCTCAATCTTCACAGTCTTCTGGCAATCAAATATTTGTTGGTGGAGTGTTTACTGTTTCTGGCACTAATATAATGAAAGTAAAAGCAACTGTCGTTAGTGCTACTATAACTCAAACTTGCAAAAATGGTTCCAGCACTACATATACTCCATCTACTTCAATAGTATGGACTAATTTAAATCCACTACTAACTACTGGAATTGGAACAAATGAAATTACATGGACAAATCTCAATTGTCCTCCGCTTCAAGCCAAGAATTTGAATATGTATCTAAATATTCCAAATTCACCTCCAAAAGGTTGTGTACAATCTGTCAAATTCTGCATTAGATATACATTTACTGATTGCAAATGCAATACATGCGATACTTTAGTTTGTTACGAAATTATTCGCAAATGGACTCCAATAAGAATTGATCACGATTGGTCGAAAGTTATTGGCAAAGGTTCTGATATTGTGCAATCAGAGGATTCTCCATTTGCTCTTATTGCAATGGAATCAAATACAAAAGGCAAATTATTTATTAATAATCCTGCTGAAGATGAATACACTGCCGGTATCACACTTACTTCAGTAAAATTAAGTGCTGGTGTCGGGGTTGGACTCAACTCAATGAAACCAAATTCCAGTGCATGGTCTGAAGACATTATTGATGGCAATGGCATGAAATCTACTGGCTTACTTGCTCCGGGTTCTAGTCTTGTATTTGACTTGGAATTCAATAATAATGCAGAATTTAGAACATGGATTAATAAACTAGAATTGGATTATTTGATCGGCTCCATTCAAGACACTATGAAGGGTGAACTTGACATCAAATCAAAAGTGCCGGGTACTATTGGCGGCGACTTACTATCTAGTTCCGGTGATGATATGCTTGAACTTGCAAAAACTTATGCTATCGTTTTTGAAAATGCAAATAAAGGAAAAGATAGTATTACAACGGTCACTTTAAAAGCAAAATCAGGCAAAATTATTGCAACCGGACCAAATTCATCATCACAAGAAATTAAACTTAAAGCATTTAAATTCGATGATGGATCTTATAACTTAATGTCTGATGCATCCGATGAAGGTAAGAATCTTATTTTCCCAATACCAAGTGGAGTAAGTGTATTCCCAATCTATGTTACTATTATTCCGGAAGATAATAGTTCTATACTTATCGACTACAGCACTTATAATACAGATGATGAAGCTGTAAGTATGGGAACTCTGGAAATCAAACAAGAAGTAACTTCGGTTGTAGCAGGTGGATCTGATGTTTCTATTATCAAATTATTGAGTGCTATTCCAAATCCCGCTTCTCATAGCACATTGATTAGATTTAGTCTCAATAATGATGAACCCAAAATAAAACTTAGCATTGTTGATGAAATTGGACGAGAAGTTGCAAATATTTATGATGCTAAACCAATGAATTCTGGTATGCACGACTTTGTTTTTGATACTTCCAAATTGATGAATGGACTCTATTTTATTCATTTATCTAATGGAAAAGTAACTCAGACCCAAAAACTTATAATTAAAAAATAATTGTTTATATTAAATTTTATAAGCCTCTGTAGCTATCTTATCTCTACAGAGGCTTTTTTTATTTAGTTCATCACCATTAATCCTATTATTTTTTATTCATTTTGTAACATTTTACATGATTAATTCATTTTTTATAAATAAGAGTTGAGAGAAAAAAATAATTTGAAGAAATCGAGTAATTGGTAACGTCCAAGTTAAATAAATTACAATTTAATTTGGGAGACTTATGAAACAAACAAAATGGAAAATATTAATTGGTTTAGCATTGAGCACAACATTTTGCTTTAATGCTTTTGCTAAATCTATGCCCGAAACTATGAAGAAAACAAGTGACGGTAGGCAAATTGTTCAAAGATGGTTCAATTCAAGTTCTTTATATTCTTTAGACTCTATTCCAAGTATTTATCTTGAATTTAATCAATCAAATTATTGGAATTTATTGACCTCAAATTATCAATCAAAGACCGAAATTCCTGCAAACTTGACCTATAATGGGATTAACTATTCTAATGTCGGGGTTAGATTTAGAGGCCAGACTTCTTATCAAATGGCAAAAAACTCTCAAAAAAAATCTTTCAATATTTCTATTGATTACGAAAATCCTGATCAAAAAATCGAATCTTATAAATCTCTCAACTTATTGAATTGTTTCGAAGATGCTTCGATGATGAGAGAAGTTTTATATAATACAATTACATCTAATACTATTCCTTCGGCAAAAGCAAATTTTGTAAAATTATACATCAACGGAGTAAGCTGGGGCATTTATGCCAACGTTCAACAACTAAATAAAGATTTCTATGAAGAATGGTTCCTAAGCAATGATGGTGCTAATTGGAGAGCCGAAAAACCTGATACATCTACTGCAAACATCGGTGGTGGCGGCGGCGCTCCCGGTATGCCTCCCGGTGGTGGCTTCGGTGCCGGTTTCTGTTCATTAAACTATTTAAGCGACAACCCATTAGTTTATTCAAGATATTACACTTTAAAATCCTCTGATATGGAAGACCCATGGCATGCACTTGCTAATTCTTGTGAAAAATTGAATAAACTCGGAACAGATTATTTGTACGATTCTTTACGCTATTTTTTAGATGTGGATCGTGCTCTTTGGCATCTTGCAAACGAAATCATTTTTACCGATGACGATAGTTATATCAATAAAGGCGGAATGGACTATTATGTTTATTATGATGTCGAAACTTCAAGGCTTACTCCTATTCAATATGATGCTAATTCTACTTTTTTAACTAAAGATGTTTCTTGGTCGCCTTTTTTGAAAGAATCAGATACTAAATATCCTTTAGTTAATAAGCTTTTAGCTAATCCTCAATTAAAACAAAGATATGTAGCTCATATTAAATCTATTATCAATCATTATATGAGTGATGAATATGCCCTTGC
>CAZBNQ010000199.1:0-5881 GCA_964493035.1 uncultured Hyphomicrobiales bacterium
TGTTTTTCCAAAGCTTCGCGTTTTGTAAATACACCTGTTGATTCGAGCACTATATCGACATCTTTCCAAGGAATGCTTTCAATAGCTTTTTCTGCCGAAATTGGAATTCTTTTTCCGTTTACTGTCATTACATTACCATCAACAGAAACTTCGCCTTTAAATCTGCCATGAACAGAATCAAACTTGAATAAGTGAGCCAATGTCTGAGCATCAGTCAAATCATTAATCCCAACAAATTCTACATCTGCGTTTCTGTTGATCAATTCTCTGAAAACGAGACGACCAATTCTTCCAAAGCCATTGATAGCTAGTCTGAGAGCCATTTTTTTATCCTTAAAAAGTATTCTACAATTAAGTTTATATTATTTCAAAAAATTGAAAAGAATAATTTCCACAATTGACGTTTTAAAATATTTAAATTTTATTGCCTTGACTAAATTTACGGTGAATCGGCACTTTTAAGTGCTGAAGCACATTTTTTTATAAGTCCAAATCCAACTGATATTCTTCGTGCATTTGAAGGATCTCCATCATTGAACATATTTTTATTATCAATAACCATTATTGAAGAGCCGCCACCATCCAAATTCATTGCATTATGACAGCCTATATATTTCATCACTGCAGACAACTGCGCCAATGATGCTCCTTCTATTCCATCTTTGCCTATGCTACCTCTAACAGCAACTATAAACATTTTCTTTTTAGCTCTGTCATATCCTATTGCAGTTCTGGGCAAATTTCCATTAATAAATCGTCTTCCTCGCGAGCCTTCCTTGCGAGCTTCGTGCTGAGCTACTCCATCTCTTACTAATCTTGGAGTGCCGGATACTGCATATCTAAACTTCTCATGTGATTCTGTATTGGATTTGAATACAAAACTGACAGTATCTCCTATCTTTGGGCATTCTTTCATATTGAAATCTGCTCCAAGCGATAGTATACATCCTTCGAATGGTACTTTGACTGCACTTGTATCATATCCAATCACCTTACATTCAATATTCCTATTGATTGCTGGTTTGTCTAAATATCTGAGTATTAGTTTGGGTATTTTATATTCCTTGCTTGCACTACGTTCTGAAGCGATCAATTCTTTTTTATATTTTTCTAAATCGAATGCTGCTTCGGTCGAATCATTAAATGATTCTTCAATATCTATATTTTCTATGCTTTTTTCTGTCAATTGTTTTACTCTTCTCGAGTTGATATATGGAATTGTATCTCCGCCAAATTTATTATACATCACTATTCCACATGTGTCTGAACGCCGATTTACCAAATTAATATTAAAATTCTTACCCTTAGAATTCTTAAATGTCCCGTTCATTCTGAAATTATCTATAAATGGTTCTCCATTTTCGGCAATAAATGTCGAAGACCAATCCTTATAAGTTGGCAGTTCGATTACTTCCCCATCTACTACAACCGGACCAATAGGATAATTTGTATATGCTTTCCAGAAATTGGCATTGACAGCACCTGCTATATCACAAGGATTAATAGAATCATGCACTTTCATTATTTCACAAAGTTTTGATAATTCATTAATATTATCACCAGCTTTGAAAACGCCTATCGAGCAATATGGATTTGACAAATCTGCTTGTAGTACTAATACATCGTGCTTATATCCATTGATTTTTATATGTGCTCTCTTATATACAATTCCAGGAGCCAACAAAGTATCTTGAACAAAAGTATGTGAAGGCGGTTCGATCACTCTCTTCTTTCTTCGACTTTTTTTAGACTTAGATTTTTTTGAACTTGATTTAGACTTTATTGCTTTGCCTGATTTTGATTTTGTCTTTGTTCGGCTAGATTTTGTCTTTGTTGTTTTCGACTTTGTAGTTTTTTTCTTTGCTTGAAGGTCCAAATTTGGGCTTATTAGTAATAAACTCAAGCAGATAACTATCATCTTTACGAGAAAATAAGCAATATTACTATTGCGTAATTTATATGATTTCATCGAACTTTTCAAATATTTGCACCCCTTAAAAGAACAACTTAACAAAAAGAGTTAAATTAACCAAATTTCATAAATATAATGTTGAAAGATGTCGCCAAAAATCAGGATAACTTTTGGCAGTACATTCAGGATTTTTGATTACAATTTCTGACTCAGAATTAAGAGCAGCAATAGCTAATGCCATTGCTATTCGGTGATCGTTGTATGACTCGAGTATGCCAGATTTTAATTTTGATTTTTTTATATACAAACAATCACCCTCTATATAAAGTGAAGCATCAAGCTTCCTAAATTCACTTATAATTGCCTCAGCTCTATTACTTTCTTTATTAAACAGTCGGTTGATACCATATATTTTTGAAATTCCCTCACAATTTATTGCAAGAGTAGTCAAAATTGGTATCAAATCAGGAGTATCCTCAGCATTATATTCAAATGATTTCAGGTTTCTTTTCTTTACTGTACAATGATTTTCAGAGCAAGTCAATTCTGCACCACATTCAATCAAAATATCAATAATTTCTCTATCGGGCTGCAAAGAATCAGGATTTAAATTATTTATTCTTACTTCACCATTTACAGCAGCCGCAACAAGAAAGAAAGCTGCAGAGCTCCAATCTCCTTCAATTTTTACCGCATTGGGAATGTATCTTTGGTTTCCTCTAATGTAAAAGGTATCATCATCTCTATCAATCAAAATACCAAATTTTTCAAGTATTTCTATACTTAAGTCAATATAACCTCTGCTCTTAAGATTGGATATTCTTAATGTTGAGGAATCCTTAAGCAATGGAAGCGAATATAAAAGTCCTGAAAGCACTTGCGACCCAGAGCTGAAATCTAAAAAATACTTTCCGGGGCTCATCCTTCCGCTTATTGATATTGGTAAATATGAATTTGAGCTTATCTGCACATTCATAGCTCTAAGAATCTGGATCAAATTATTTTGATTTCTCGACATCAAAGAACCAATTCCTGTCAATGTAACCGGGTTATTGAAAGTACTAAGAATTGGAGCTATTAGTCTTAATAATAATGCTGATTCTCCACAATTTAATTCACTCGGAATAACAATTGAGTTTTGCTTTAAAATTTTTAAATATTTATATTCAGAAAATTCAGCGCCCATAGATTTGAGCAAATTCATTGTATTTTTTGAGTCTTCGCAATCAGACAAATCAGAAATCAAAGCATCACCTGCCAGAAAGCCTGCACAAAGAGCCCTAACACTCATGCTTTTTGAAGCAGGTGCATTCATCTCTGCTACAAAAGACTTTCTTAATGGCGATATAACTATCTCTTTATTCATGAATTAATTTAATTTCCTTTTCGATAATATTTACAATTTTATCAATTTCATCACTATTATCTACTATCAAATCACTATTTGCAAAATATTGATCAAATCTTGAATTATATAAGTTCTCAAATCCATTGAAATCCGTTCTCAATGGACGAGAATCACTTTCTTTTGTTCTATCGAAACAATCATTCAATTTTGAATACAAATACAATCGAAAACCATGGTTTTTTATTATTTGGCAAGATTCAGGATTTGTAAGAATTCCTCCGCCACATGCGATTATACCTTCAAATCCGACCAATTCTTTAAGATATTTCAACTCCAAATTTCTAAAATAGTCTTCTCCAAATTCATTAAATATATAAGAAATCTTTTGGCATTCTCTTGATTCGATAAAATGGTCTAAATCAATGAAATCCATGTTCAACTTTTTGCTCAATTCCAAACCAATTTTTGATTTGCCGCTACCCATAAATCCAATCAAATATATCGTATTAGTATTATTAACGTTTTGTAGCAAATTCAACAAATCATTAAGAACATCAGTTTGGATTTTCTGATTGCTAAATAATTCAAAAGCAGGCAATGCTTGATTTATAAGCCAATAAAGCCCGGAAATATAATTTTTATTAGTTGAATGCTTACTCTTAAATATATAATCTGCATTAAAAATAATTTGCTCATCTTTAATTTCAATAATTGTAGCATCCAAATTGGGTATAGTCGATATAATAATATCAAAATCGGATAATTCAAATTGTGTTATTGAAATTAAATTTGAATATTTAGCTAATAATTTCTGAATATTATTTTCAGTTCGATTAAAAATACCAACATTATTAATCTTCAATTCTGACAAAGCTATTAAAGCAGTTTCAGCAGCAGCGCCAGCACCTAAAATTGCAATTTTTTTCGATTTTAAATCAATTAATTTTAAAGTATTTATAACGCCATATAAATCAGTATTAAATCCTCTTGGATGCTCAGTGCCTATCACAGTATTTACAGCCTCTGCTTTTTTTGAAATTTCGTCGACAGATTGAATTTCCAAGAAAAGGTCTTTTTTCAAAGGCATAGTGGCATTAAATCCGGATAAATTCAAAGTTCGGGCAATGTCTAATACGTGTGATGAATTGTAAGAAACTATTCTTGTATAATATGAATCAATACCAAATTTTTCAAATAGAAAATTATGTATTTGAGGGCTTTTGCTATGTGCAATTGGACTTCCAAATACAGCATATTTATTCATAATTTAAATCTTTAATATTTTTGATAAATTCATCAATTTGTATTTGTCCTTCTGCAGTTGGTCTTTCTAAGAATGTATATGCCCAAGCAGCACCCAGCAAAATTGATTCATATCTCGAAATTTTTCCTTTTTCTCCCATATTGAAAACAATCAAATTTCTAAAATCTGAGTATAAAGAATATAACTTTACATTATCATAATAATCATTTGCAAAACAGACATATTTCACATAATCAGCTTTTGTATCTTTTAGCTTTATTATATCTTTATGTATTTGATTGATATCAGGTGTAAATTCATTATAATGCATCGAACAAATCGTTTTCACTTTGTTTTTAGAACAAATTGAATTAATCTTACTAAAATTTATAGAGTAAAATGAATAATCAATATCAATATAATCAGGAAATATGTTAATTAAATTTGATATTAAATCAAGATTTAAACTAGTAGGTTTTAATATAATTGAGATATTATTTTGTCTTAATAAATTAATAGAATCAATCAAAAATGGATTAATTTCAGATACTCTTAATTCAATTAATTTTGCTTTTTCAATTAATTTATTGATATTAGTATCTGCAATAAAATCGACACTTAAGCATATTCTATCCAATATATTCATCAATGAGTTCCATCAAAATGTTGATATCAATAGATTTGATTGTAGGCTTTGCAATATCGCATAAGAAAATAAAATCAATCTTATCGTTAGAGATTTTTTTATCTTGGACAATTACATCTTTGATTTCATTTTTGTCGATTGAAATATCAATAAACTGAGAAAACAGAAAATTGAACTTATTCATTTCTTTAATAATCCGTGGATTGAGCAAGCCTAATTTTGCGGAAAATTCCATAGCACAAAGCATACCTTTATATACAGCAGCACCGTGCTTCATATTGTACTTAAGCTCTATTGCATGACCAATTGTATGCCCAAAATTCAATATCTTTCTTTGATTAGATTCAAATTCATCTTTTTCAATTATTTCAGCTTTTTTCATTGCACAAAATCTGAAATATTCATCCATTTTTGATAAATTTATACTTAAATCTTCAGCTATCAGCTCTTTAAATTGATAAAAATACTCACGATCGAATATTAATAAAGTCTTGATCAATTCGCCCACTCCACTCACAATCTCATCATAGGGAAGGGATTTTAAATAATTAGAATTGCATAGAATCTTTTCGGGTTGTTTGATACTACCAATACAATTCTTATTATCTAAATAATTTATTGCTGTTTTGCCACCTATTGATGCATCTATCTGCGATAGAATAGTAGTAGGAACAAATGAATGATTAATGCCGCGTTTGAAAGTCGAAGCAACAAACCGTGTAAGATCAAGTA
>CAZBNQ010000200.1:0-5865 GCA_964493035.1 uncultured Hyphomicrobiales bacterium
AGTTGCTAGGAGAATAATATTATGAAAGAAAGAATTGATATTTATACCGATAAATATGGAATTAAAACAGTTATATATAATACTTTTTTGAAGAATCAGATTCTAGATTTATTAAATAACAGTGAAATTAATAGTGTTAGTTTTGGATTAGGTGCAGATGAAAAGGAACCTTTATATGAACTACTAGCTTTTAAAGGCAAAATAAAAAGTATTCTTTTAAATGAAAAAATAAGCTTTAAATATCTTGATAATTTTAGTGAATTAGAGTTTTTGAGTATTCCAGATAATAAAATTGATATTGTGGACTTAGAGGCCTTCCCAAAACTCGATTCACTATGTTGTTACTATACATCGAGATTAGTAAATTTAGATAAATGTTTAAATATGACATCATTGACATTAAATTACTATAATACTAAGAAAAACAATCTTATACCATTGCCAATATTTCCAAAATTAGAGGAATTGAACATATTTAGTACAAATATTCATTCTTTAGAAGGAATTGAAAAATATAAAAGGTTGAAACGATTGCAAATTTATTCAGCAGGATCACTATCTGATATTAACGGGTTGTCAGCATTAAAAGACAAAATTGAAAGTATAGAGTTAGATAGATGTAAAAAAATAAATTCATATCCAATTTTAGGAGAGCTTATTAACTTAAGAGAATTAATGATAATAAATTGCAATGAGATTGAAAATTTAATGTTTGCTAAAACTTTAATTAATTTAAAAACTTTAGTTATTATGGGGACAAAAATACGAGAAATAAGTGAAGAATATTATAATCATGTTGATCGTGTAACGATTAAAAGCAAGAAATTTCCGATGTGGATATAACCCGTTCTTTGAAAATTTAAGATAGAATAAATCGCAGGGTGTGCTAAAAACTGAGATACATCTGAGTATGTATATAATCTCGAAGTATTGTGCTTTATTAATATTTACTTGTCAGACTAGATACTAAATAATTTTAATAATGTATATATTAAATATTTTGTGGTGATAAAATGAAAATATTAATTGTGTATGTAATGTGCATGATTTCTTTAATAGAACTAAATGCACAATCAAGTGTTCTATATGAATACGATCAAGCAGGTAATAGAGTTGGAATAGTTATTAGACCAACAAAAATAAAAATGATGGATTTAGATCCAAATTATGTGATTCGTAATTGTCAAAATTTTGAAGTAACTGTTATTTGCACTGACGATAATGACAGAGTCCAAAAAGCAATCGATGATATAAATTTTGAAATTAGTCTATATAATGGCTATGGTAGCCTCTATCCTGTTCCATGCTCAGGTACAATACAAGCCGGACATAGCTCGGCTTCTATAAGTATTACAATCACTGCCGATCAAGCACATTCTTTGAATATAAATAATATATATAAATTAAAAGTAAGCGCTATAGGATTTGATGATTATATAAGTGACGATATTTCTGTATATAGGTATGCAGATGCGCCATCAGTTCAAATATGTGATATTAATGCATCAAATATAGGGCAAAATAGCATGCAATTGTCTTGGAATGAAGAAGACGGTTACGCCCATATTGTCCTTGCAGATAGCACACTTACTCCATTCCCACTGCCTGAAGATGGCCATAGCTACGGTCAATTTAATAATGATAATATAAATTTTATTACAAGAAATAAAATATGTACGTCTTGCTCTGCCAAAGTAATATATAATGGTACTTCAAATTCAATATTTGTTCAAGGATTATATCCAAATAGAACTTATAGAATTAGGGTGTATAAATATAATATGAATTGTATGGCAGAAACAATTAAATATAATATGACGGAAGCTAATAATAACCCAAATCAATTCACTACTTTATTGAAATCATCAGAATCTGAAAATGAATATGTAAATAATTATGAAATAGTTGCATTATCGCCTAATCCGGCATCAGAATATATTAAAATTGAAGTGAATTTTATTATAAATGGAATATCATGGATAGAAATATATAATGAAATTGGAGAAAAAGTATTTCAAAACGAATATATGGCAAAATATGGAAAAAACACATTTGAGATTAATTTGAAAGAAAATAATATAAATAGAGGCTCTTATTACTTAAAAATAATTGATGCTCAATCAAAAAGTGTAGAAACATCATTTATAGTAAAATAAAAATAAATACCCCGAACCAAAGCAATTCCTTGGCGCGGGGTAGCAAATATTTTTTTGATATACATTTAATAATATTCCCCTGTATTTTCGGACGATTATGGAATGTATGCGCCCTAGTGATACAGGGGGACTCATACAATAAGTCAAAAACGCGGTGGTCCGCCCACCGAAGGCGCGATTAAATCGTTTAATAAAGCAATTCCTTGATCTGTAATGACACAGTCAATTAAAATAAAACCAAATCTTTTGCTTTTTCTTTTTATTGCATAAATTAAATCTCTATCTAGTAAATCTAATAATAGTTCATTATAATATGAATAAAAATCACCGTTGTTTTGTATAATGCAATTATAAATTATATCAGTCGAGCTGATCTTGTCTAAATTGTTATTATTAAGATATTTAAGTATTTGTATAGTTAAATCTTTGTCCTTTGTTGTATTCATGCTTGTGATAAATAAAGTACCCTGCAATTTGTTGTATATTAGACTTATGAGTTGATGATTGATGCAGGGTACGATTAAAAAAGTAAAAAAATATAATTATTTAAAGTCAGTATAATCGTACAAACAATTCTCTAGTATTATGTAGATAATACAATATTGTGTTCATTAAAATGAATGTGATATATTTGTAATATTTTGGTTTTAAATGTTTTGTAAAAAAATTGAAAAATATACTCCTTCGTTTGTTGCAAATAGAACTTTACGAAAATAATCAAATATTTTATAAATGCAAATACTTTTTTAAAAAAAATGAAAAAATAAAGAAAAAAAATGCTAATTTCGATAAAAATTAATATTTTAAAAGGAGATAATTTATGGTTTTAGTTGAATTTGCAATGTTTCCTACAGATAAAGGATCAAGTGTTAGCCAATATGTATCACAAATTATTGACATAATAGACAAAAGTGGAATTGAATATCAATTGACACCGATGGGAACTATCGTTGAAGGCGAATGGGATGATGTTATGGGATTGATCTCAAAATGCTTTAAGCACCTTGAACCTCTTGCTGATAGAATTTATAGTACTATTAAAGTGGATTATAGAAAAACGGCTGAACCGAGAATGAAGTCGAAGGTAAACAAAATTCAATCAATTTTAGATAGAGAAATCAAGCATAGTTAAAAAAATGTAATATTTTTTAAACCTTTTGAGTTTGGTTACGTCTAAAGAATGTGGAAGTTAATTAATTATGGATTTGAAATGAAAAAGTCTTTTTGGCTGGTTGTTTGTATTAGTATATTTGTGAGTTCTTTTAATTTATTAGCTCAAAGTAATATAGATATTAATGGAAAAGTAGTCGATTCAGAAACAAAATCAGGATTGATTAGTGCAACTGTAGTTATTAGCTCTATGAGAGATGATACTAAATATCATGATTTGACTAGTAAGAATGGTAGTTTTCAAATAAAAGACGTCAAACCCGGCCCTTATAAAATCAAAATAACTTATGTTGGTTATGAAACACTCGAACAAGAAATTAGAATTGGACGAAAAAAAGATTTAGGGGAATTTGAACTTAAGGCTTTAGCTATTGAAACAGGCGAAGTAGAAGTTACTGCCAAAGCTCCATTGGGACAACAAAAAGCAGATACTTCTGAGTTTAATTCTAATGCGTTTAAAACAGCTCCAGACGCTACTACTGAAGACTTGATAAAGAAAATGCCAGGAGTTCAGGTGGAAAACGACGGCACAGTGAAAGCTCAAGGCGAACAAGTTAAAAAAGTGTTGGTCGATGGCAAGCCTTTCTTTGGTGATGATCCGACTGTTACTTTGAGAAATTTGCCTGCCGAAGTGGTAGATAAAATTCAGATATATGATAAAATGAGCGATCAAGCCGAGTTTACTGGTTTCGACGATGGAAATTCTTCAAAAACTTTAAATATTATTACAAAACAGACAAAAAGACAAGGACAGTTTGGTAGATTGTCTGTAGGTTATGGCGAAAAAGGTAAGTATAATGCCAGTGGTACTTATAATTATTTCGGCGATGGAAGAAGAATATCTATTATAGGTATGTCTAATAATGTAAACCAACAAAATTTTAATATTCAAGATATCATTGGTTCATTTGGTGGTGGACGTGGACCTGGTGGATCTCAATTTGCACGAATTGCCGGAAGAATGATGAGTGCAGGATTCGGTCCTCGCCCTCAGGATATGCGCAATATGGAAGGTGGCGGTGGCCCTATGGCTAATTATTTTATTGGTCAAATGAATGGATTGAGCACTACTAACGCTATCGGTTTGAATTATTCTGATTTGTGGACTGATAATATTGAAGTTAATGCTTCTTACTTCTTTAATATTACTAATAATGATAATAATCAATCTGTAGTTAGAGATTATATACTTGAAAATCTATCAGGTCAGCGATATAATCAATCTAGCTTGAGCAGCTCAGATAATACAAATCACAGATTTAATATGCAATTTAAATGGGAAATTGACTCGTCGAATGCTATCAGCATACGTCCTGCATTTACTGCTCAAGTTTATGATAATTCTTATAAATTGTTTGGTATTAATCAACTCGACTCTACTTTGCTAAATACGAGTGATAGCAGAAACAGCTCCGATTATAATGCTTATACTTTTCAAAATGAACTAAATTTTAGGCATAAATTTAATACTCCTGGAAGAACTTTATCATTTGAATTGACTAATTCTGCAAATGATAAAACTGGTAGCAGTTATCTTAATAGTTATCAAAAATATTACACTTCACAGCAAATCCCTAACGATAGCAGCAACCAAAAATCAAATTCGCCTGTTAATGGATGGGGTATGTCTGGTAATGTGTCTTATACAGAGCCATTGAGCGATAATAGTCAGTTTTTGATAAATTACTCTGCATCTTACAACACAAATATGTCTGATAAGAGAACTTATGACTATGATTATGCAATGAATGTTTATGATATGCTCGATACTCTGCTATCTAATAAATATGACAACGACTATTTGACCCAAAAAGTAGGAATTGGGTATAAAGTAAAAGGTGATGAATATAATTTTACTGCAAATGTAAATTATCAAAAAGCTGATCTGAAAGGCAATCAGGATTTTCCTTATTCAAACGATTTGAAATATTCTTTCGATAATATTTTGCCATCTATGATGTTGAATTATAAGTTTTCGAAAACTACGAATTTGAGAATTAATTATAGAAGTTCTACTAATTCGCCTTCGATCACTCAACTTCAAAATGTAGTCGATAATAGCACACCAACACAACTATCGGCAGGTAATCCAAATTTGAAGCAACAATACACTCATAATTTGAATGCAAGATATTCTAGTATGAATCAGGATTTTTCGAAAACGATGATGATGTTTGCATCATTAAGCTTTAGGAATAATTATATTGCAAATTCTACTTTTGTAGCTCCAAAAGATACTGTAATCGATAACTTTTTATTGGCACAAAATGGTACATTTACTCGTCCGGTCAATCTCGATGGCTATATGCAGATGATGTCTTTTTTCACTTATGGATTTCAGGTTCCTTATATAAAATCAAATTTGAATCTTAATCTTGGTGGTTCTTATACGAGAACTCCAGGCATGGTTAATAATGTGAAAAATAATTCCGATAATTATAATGTTAATTTTGGTTTTGTTTTAGCTTCGAATATTGACGAAAATTTGGACTTTTCTGTTTCGACAAGAGTAAACCTCAATAGGACTAAGAATTCGAGA
>CAZBNQ010000201.1:0-5837 GCA_964493035.1 uncultured Hyphomicrobiales bacterium
TTGAGGGTGAAATTAGGAATTTGACCATCAATCTTCAAGGCAACAAGCAGTCCGGCATTATCGTTACTCCTCAGATAGTTGATTTTGGAAAAGTAGCATTAAATAAATCAGCAAAAAAAGTATTATCGATCAAAAATATTGGTGGGCTTGCAGTTAAAATCATTTCGCATAGATTTGCTTCAAATGGAGCAAATGGATTTAGCCTCGAAACTAATCCTGATGGCATGGTGCTAGTAAATAATCAGGAATTAATTGATTCTGTGATATTTGTATATCCTAACCAAGCCTCATTGACTGATACACTATTTGTTGAAGTAGAATATCAGTCTTGTACTGAAATCGTTCCAATAGTTTTAAAAGCAAATGCTTATAAGATGGGCAGAATTGTATTGAAACTACCTGAATTCAAAAATGTAGATCCTGATTTAGCAAGTCTTCCTATACCAATAATGGCAAAATATTATGGAGAAACAACAGATCATAATCTTGATTTTGATACAATTGGAATTGTGTTCAATAGAGAAGTTTATTATCCATTAGGAGTTAGTGGTGGCAATTTGGTTAAAGATTCAGTAACATTGACTGAAAGGATTTTTATATTCTCAGTTCCTAAGTTTTCTCTATCGGGATTAGACTCAAATAATTGGAAACCAATAGCCGAAATACAAGGTGCTCCGATGTTAGGTAATACAGATTTTAGCAGCTTGCAATTTACAAGTATATCAGCGACAGATGTATTTGATAAGATGAAATTTGATGCAATAGATACTTTGAGCGGATATCTGCAAGTAGCAACTTGCGGGCAGGGACGCAAACGTCTGCTCGAGCATAAGAAACCTGTATTTATATATGTATCGCCAAATCCTGCTTCAAATATAGCTCATATTACAACAAATGTAATTGAAACAGGATTGCACAAAATAGAACTTGTAAGTTCAGCCGGAAATATTATTCCATTAGTTACTTGGGATAGAAAAATAGATGATCCAACAACATTTAATTACGATGTTAATCTGATTCTGATCTCATCAGGCACTTACTTCTTACGATTGACCACCCCAACAATGGTAAAAACAGTACAATTGATAATTGTTAAGTAAAAATAAGAAAGAAATATGAAGACAAATAAAATGGCATTCATCAAGAAAATATTAATAGGTTTGTTGCTAATAATAATATCGATTTTAGTCGGTTTGCTTAAGCCTGTGATTGGTGCTGAAAAAGAAAAGCCAATCTATTATATCGGATTATTTGCTAACTATAATTATAATTATCATTTAGCAGATTTCAAAGATCTACAGGGATTCATTACCTGTTGTCCAAAATTTGAAAATGGCAGTGGCAGCGGATTTACTTTTGGTGGATTGTTCGAAATGCCAATAAATAATCTATGGTATTTTGGTGCAAGACTCGGATATGCTACAATTGGAGCTGATCTGATCAATCAAGAGAATATCGCTAATGTCGATTTGAGAGAAGAAGATCCTCCTTTCAAACCCATAAAATTGGATAAGGCAAGTGTCGAATATTCTTTGATTTCAGATATTTCTATAATTGCTCTCGATCCTTATATAGCTTATAATATATATGAAGGATTGGATGCAAGTGCTGGGTTTAGGGTGGCATATGTCATGAATTCCAAAATTGAAAGTATGAAAGAGCAATTGATGACTCCAGACTATTTGACTTTTATTGATGGCAATCGTGTAAGAAATGTTTATACTAACGAAGATATTCCTGATCCCAATAAGTTTCAAATGTTTTTACAATTAGGTCTTAACTATAATTTGCCGGTTGGCAAAAATACTTATTTATCTCCTGAAATTAGATATTTCTATCCACTTACAAAGATAAATAAAGAGGATTGGAAAGCTTCAACTCTATCTATTGGTGCAGCATTTAAATATCCAATGTATAAAGCCGAAGAGCTAGAAGAAGAAACAGTTATTATTAGAGATACAACTACTGTCAAAAAATTTGGCATTACTGAAACTAGTGTGGTTTTAGAAAGGACTAGCAAATCAAAGCAAATAGTTGATGGCAACGAAAATAAAATTGAAAGAACTACTATTCGCGAAGAATATTTGCGCACTGAGCCAAAAACATCAATAATTAAGGCAGACTTCTCTGTATATGGAGTTACTAACGACGGACGCAGACAAGAAAATCCACAAGTAGTTATAGAAGAAGTAGAAACTGAAGAAATGTTTCCACTTCTACCTTATGTTTTCTTCAACGAAGCGGATTCAAAACTTGATAGAACATCCATGAAGCTTCTAAATCCTGAATTAGTATCTAAATTTAAAGAAGATGATTTGGCATGGAATACTCTTCAAATTTATGATAATTTGTTAAATATTGTAGCACAGAGATTAAAAGCCAGACCCAAATCTGAATTGGTAATCACCGGCTGCAACTCACATGAAAATAAAGAATTAAATAATTTAGCTCTATCTGAAGCAAGAGCCGAAGCAGTGAAAGCATATTTTATATCAGTTTGGGGAATTGATCCTAAACGCATAAAGATAGCAAAGCAAAATCTGCCGACTAAGCCTTCTAATCCTTCGAGTATTGATGGTGTTGCAGAGAATAGAAGAGTGGAATTGAGTTCTAATGACAATGAAGTATTGAAGCCACTTACTTTAAAAGAAATTATAAAGTCATCTAATCCACCAATAATTGAGCTTATGCCAAATATTGTGTCAGAAGCCGGATTGAAAAATTATAAATTTAATATTTCTCAATCAGGTAAAAATTTAAGACAAATTGATGGTGGAGATGATTTGAAAAAACAGATCTGGCAGATCGAACAAGAGCCGATGCCACAGTTAGAGACTCCTGTAGATATAAATCTATTGGCAGAAGATAATTATGGGCAAAAAGCAGATTCAGAAAAAGAAATAAAAATAAGCCAGAAGACGATAAAAATAAAGAGAGAAAGGATAGAAGAAGATTATAAAGTAGATAGATATTCTTTGATTGTTTTCGACTTTGATAAGGCAGAAATCAATGAAACTCATAAACGAATTTTGAGTGAGATTAAAAAGAAAATAATGCCAAATTCGAAAGTAATAATATCAGGCTTTGCTGATAGAACAGGAAGCAGTGAATACAATAAAGATTTGGCTCGCCGAAGAAGTGAGGAAGTTCAAAAAGTGCTTCAAATTTCAGCTCAAAACCTGACTATCAATCCAATAGGAAGCGATCGTTTGCTTTATAACAATGATATACCTGAAGGCAGGAGCTATTGCCGAACAGTGAAGATAGAAATAATGACTCCAATCAAATAGGAGAAATTTAGAGCAAAAATAAATGAAAAACGCCCGAGTGATATCGGGCGTTTTTTATAAAAGCAATAATAATCGATTTAAGGAATAACAGGTTTGCGACCAACGCAATAATACTCAAAGGCATGTTCCTTCATTTCCTCGAGTTTATAGAGGTTGCGTCCGTCAAAAATCAAAGGTTGTTTCAAAGAAGATTTGATACGCGCCATGTCAGGAGTTCTGAAATCATTCCATTCGGTAGTAATAATCAAAGCATCCGCATCTTGAATGCAATCATACATTTTATCGAAATATTTAATTTTATCACCGAATTTCAATCTAGTATTATCCATAGCTTCCGGATCATGAGCAGAAACAGTAGCACCTGCATCGAGCAATTTTTCGATCAGAGTAAATGCGGGAGCTTCGCGTGTATCATCAGTATTAGGTTTGAAAGCTAAACCCCAGATAGCAAAATGTCTGCCTTTGAGATTATTATCAAATCTTTTGTTGATTTTTTCAAAAAATCTCAAAATTTGCCTGTAATTAACATCTTGAGTAGCATTGACAATAGCCAAAGGAGTACCAACTTCGTCGGCAGAAAAAGCAAGAGCTCTCACGTCTTTAGGGAAGCAAGAACCACCATAACCAATACCGGCAAAGAGGAACATTTTGCCAATGCGGCTATCAGTACCGATACCGTATCTAATTTTTTCAATATCAGCGCCAACTTGCTCGCAATAGACAGACAAATCGTTCATGAAAGAAATTTTTGTAGCAAGGAAAGAGTTTGCAGCATATTTAGTAACTTCAGCGCTTTTTTCATCCATAAAAATAATAGGATTGCCAGTGCGAACGAAAGGTTGATATAAATCGCGCATAACTTCTTCAACCCATTTGCTGGAAGTACCTATGACAACTCTTTCGGGCTTCATAGCATCTTCAACAGCTAAGCCTTCGCGAAGGAATTCAGGATTGCTTACAACTTCGAATTGGCTAGCATCTAAGTGTTTAAGCATAATGTCGCGAACTTTTTGGGCGGTACCAACAGGAACAGTACTTTTATTAATAATGATTTTCTTTTCAGCAATATTACGATCTTTGATAATCTTAGCAATTTGTTCGGCAACACCAAGCACATGATGAAGGTCAGCCGACCCATCTTCGCTAGGAGGAGTAGGCAAACATAAGAAAATAAGCATACAATTATCAATAGCTTCGTTAATATCTTGAGTAAAAATCAATCTATCTTCTTTATAATTACGGTCGAGCAATCTATCCAAACCGGGTTCGAATATAGGGCAGATACCATTTTTAAGTTTTTTAATTTTCTCTTCGTCGATATCGACACACCAAACTTTGTTGCCAGTAGCAGCAAAACAAGTACCAGAAACTAAGCCAACATATCCGGTGCCAATCACGCCAATGTTATAAGACATAAAAACCTTAATACAAAATGTTACAATATTAATTATACAAAAATAAAAATGTTAATTAATCTTACAAATTTAATAATTTACTAATGACTAAAAATAACACAATAAGCGCACCAATATACAGAGCAGCTTTAACAAATTTTTTAAAAATAGAAAAGATCAAGCCGAGCAAAAGTATCACCAAAATGGCAATAACAAAAGGCGGCAGAGAAGCAATAAACGAAAAAACAGCCATAAATCACCTAAAAAATAAATTTATTAGCAGCACCATCTGCTATAATACATTGACCACTAATATAAGACGAAGCAGGCATAGCTAAAAATGCAACTAAAGATGCAATTTCTTCAGGCAAACCAACTCGCCCCATAGGAGTACGTTCAATTATCTTAGAAAGTTTCTCAGGATTATTAATAACCGAATCAGTGAGAGGAGTATGAATATACCAAGGCTCAACGCAATTGACTCTGATGCCATCTTTAGCCCATTCCACAGCAAGATATTCGCTAAGATGGGCAAGCCCGGCTTTGGAGGCAGCATATGGAGCGCCAGTCAATACAACTGAGTCCCCGGCTATAGAACCAATATTGATAATTGAAGCCGAACCGGATGCTTTTAATATTGGATATAATGACTTAGAAAGTTCGAAAGCTGATTTCAAGTTAGTATTTATTATGAAATCGAAATCATCTGAACTAAATTCAATAGTTTGCTTTCTGATGTTAGTACCGACATTATTGACAAGTATATCTAAAGATTTAAAATTATCGGAAACAAAGCCGGAAAGCTTAGCTCTATCGAGATCAGAACTTAAATCGGCTTGAAAAGGTAAGTATTGCGATTGGTTTTGATTAAGATCTTGCAGCTCAACTATGAGAGATTCAATTTCGGATAAATTTCTCGAAACGAGAATCAAATTAGAATTGAAAGCGGCAAATTCTTTCGCAATAGCTCTCCCAATACCTTTAGTTGCACCAGTAATTAGTGCAAATTTGTTAGCTAATGTCCATTTGTTATTCATTGTAAATCAAGTAATTATGAATAAATAATTTATTTTTGTTACAAAATAATGAAAATATTGTTATTGTAATTGAAAAAAATTAATATATTAAATATTAAGTAAATAGACAATAATAA
>CAZBNQ010000202.1:0-5829 GCA_964493035.1 uncultured Hyphomicrobiales bacterium
TTTATCAGCTTCATCAGTTTTCAAATCATAATTATATTTAATATGCATCGGATTTTTCTGAAAAATGATAGTATAAAAACAAAGAGCAGAAGCATAAGAACCTTCTTTTGAAGGGTGCGAACCATCTTTATGATATAAATTGATTTCAGGATGTTTTTCTCTAATATGATACCAAACTTTACCAACAGGTGAAAGCCAAGATTCATTCATATCAGCCATTTTTGCATATCTAAGGCTAAGCAAACTATCCATACCTTTATAAGTGCACACATATTGCCAGGATTTGCACATTGTTGAATCGCCATTCTTTCTTCCCCATGTTTGATAGAAAATTGTTTGTGCGCATGGATTTGACTCTAATGCAAGATCGTGTATTATTTTTGCAAATGGATATACTTCGTTTTTTACGTATTCATCATTAAAGCTTGGTGCTTGACTTTGTTCTTGTATAACAATATAATCCCAATTTGATTCTTTCAACTTCGATAATGTAAATTCATTACTTGAATGTTTCTGAAGCGAATAACCATCTGGAGCAGAAAACTCAGCAATTACGTCTTCATTATTCGACTTCGCAATTTCATGAAATATATTTGGCATAACGTTTACATGAGTATAGCTATTACCAATAAATAAAACCCTTTTAATCGGTTTAGCGTTTTCCTGAGCGTTACTATTATTAAGAATCAAAGCTAAATAGAGCATTGCTAAAACAAAGTATTTCATTCCAATTTTTCAATATTTTATTTACATACTAATACAAAATTATATAAATTTAATATAATAATCGTATAAATATAATAAATGCTGCCTATACCGGCAAAATGAAAGATTTTAATCTCAAACAAAATCAATATTTGCAAAAGTCCTTTTAATACCTTTTTTATACTCAATTGCAGAGTAACCGGCAATAAGAATAAGCCCTTCCTTACTTTTACTTCGTATTCCCCATTTATCCCTGAATTTTTGAGCCGATTTCCCATTTTGCAAAAATGGATGAACAGCACCAATCAAACAAGTACCCAAACCCAAAGATTCGGCAGCAAGCATTGCATATGTTGCTGCTATGATTGGATCAGCCGGATCGCAATATTCAGTTCCATAAAAATAAAATGCCAGAGGAGCATCATAAGTAACTGCATCAATATTATTTTCCAATGAATTAGAATATGCATTTATCAATGGTTTTACAAAATTTTTAAACATCTGAAAATTCTTATCACCAATAAATGGTTTTAAGAATCTTAAGAAAATATCGGAACTCATCCATTTTTGACTTCTCAAGTATTCCACGAAATCTGTTGAAAATGCACGAACTTTCTCTTTAGTGTCAAATACGATTACATTTACGTCTGAAGGAGGTATACCCATTGGAGCAGTTTGAGCTGCTTTAAGAATTGCATGGATTTTTTCGTTTTCCACATACTTATCCACATATTCTCTTATGCTTCTTCGTCTATCAAGAAATATTTGTAAATGATTGTAATTCAATTCATTTACATTTAGCATTATTAAATCATCTTTAGAAATAAATCTTCCAGAAATGCTTATTGCAGCTTCAGGACATATAGCCATACAATGCCCACAGCCAATGCAGCCAAAAATTGGATTATCTGATTGTCTAAGTTTATTATTTTCAATTATCAAGCTATTATCTTTGCAAACTTCCACACATTTGCCGCAAACATTACAAATATCATAATCAATGCTTATGATTGAATTTTCTTTTGTTCTTGAATTTGGTATAGCCATTTTGTCTCTCCTTAAATAAATGCAATTTATATGTTATAAAATAAAATACAATAGTAATTTTTAAAACTTTTAAAATTAATTACTTAATTAATTATAACAATAACAAAAAAGGATAATTGTCTTTAGGATTTTTAGGCAAGGCTAATTTTATGAAAACCGAAATACATAAATCCGATTCAAGAGGCTATGCTAATTATGGCTGGCTCGAGACAAGACATACATTTAGCTTTTCAGGCTATTTCAATCCAAATAGAATAAGATTTGGAGCTCTTAGAGTACTTAATGATGATATAATTGAAGGAGGAACAGGATTTGATACTCACCCTCATGATAATATGGAAATAATTTCAATTCCAGTATATGGAGCACTTGCCCACAAAGACAGTATGGGCTCAATAACTGTACTTCGCCCCGGTGAGATTCAACTGATGTCTGCTGGTTCAGGATTAACTCATTCGGAATATAATCATTTAGAAAAAGATTTTAGCAATTTTCTTCAAGTCTGGATTTATCCAAAACTTAGGGATATTACCCCAAAATATGACCAAAAAGAATTTCCTATCGAAGAAAGAATTAATCAATTACAGTGTGTAGTTTCTCCGGATGGAAAAGCTAATTCATTGATAATAAACCAAGATGCTCATATTTATCTATCCAATCCTGAGAAAGATTTTGTGTTGAATTATAGTTTGAGCAAAAATTTTGGCTTATATATATTTGTAATCGAAGGCTCTATCCTAATTGGAGATATAGAACTTAGCAAAAGAGATGGTATCGGAATTAGTGAGGCTGAAAACATACAAATCAAATCACTTGAAAATGCAGAACTAGTATTTATTGAAATTCCAATGGCAATATAAATCTCAAATAAGCTATGTAATGCATTGAAATACAATTCAGTATAACGCCATCAAGATATTGATGATTTAATTATTGGTAAAAGATTTATATATTTACTTATAATGATTTGCCAATTGAGGAATATATGCAAGAAAACAAAACAAAAGAAACGAAACTAGATCCGATTGTATACATACAGTCTATCGAGGATGATGCAAAAAGAAATGACTGTATGATCATCTATAAACTTTTTAAGGATATAATTGGAGTAGATGCAAAGATGTGGGGAGATTCTATTATTGGTTTTGGAACATATCATTACAAATATGAAAGCGGTAGAGAAGGCGATTGGTTTAAAGTAGGTTTTTCGCCACGGAAGCAAAATATAACTTTGTATCTTCAATCATATCTCGATATAGAGGACGATTTATGGACTAAACTTGGCAAGTTTAAGCATGGCAAAGCTTGTATTTACATTAAGAAATTATCAGACATTCAACTTAATATTCTCGAAGATATTATTAATAAGTCTATTAAATAATAAAATGGCTTTGAGAAACTTTATATTTGTCAAAGCCATTTATTAAAATCAACTTTTATAATATTTTTATAAAGGATTTAGAATAAACTCCTTTTTCGGTTCTAAATTGAATCCAATAACATCCCGTAGCTAAATTACTAATGTCGATTGAAAACAAATTGTCATTTATCTTATTGCTAGTAATAAGATTTCCATAAATATCGAAAACCTTATATTCAAGAATAATATCCTCAGAATTCAAGTAATTAACATTAATAATGTTCGAAGAAGGATTGGGATAAAAGTTTAATTTAACCTCAAAATCATCATTAGGTATTCCAGTAAAATTGATTGGAATCGCGAGAATTGTCAATGAATGTTTTGGAAAAACATAAGAACTATCGACATAAACTAATTTCTCCTTTGGAGTAATTTTATCTGGGAAATCAGCAGAATTATAATCTAAATAGTGGTCTGAAGATAATTCATAGACTTTAGCAGTAAAATTTTTTAATTTGGAATTGTTGAAAATAAACTCATTAGTAAGTCCCTCGGATGGATGTCTATTTACAACAGCAATATACAAACTATCATCATCATAAGTAGAAAGCACCTCAAGCCATTTAGTCAGTGGAGTCCAAACTTCAATATTATCGACATTATAGGTACCACATTCGGCAATTGAACTGGCTACTTTTTCCCCAATATGGTTGCGCAGCATAGCCATAGCATGAAGAGAAGGAAAATAATAAAGTAATTTTTGATTATTAGAATTAGTAGCTCTGCCAATCAAACCTAATCCGATTGTTCTAGTTGCAAAATCAAGTATATTAGAATTTCGATAATAAATCATCATCTGAATAGCATTCCACAATCCAGTTTCTAAAGATCTATTTCTTATATTAGTATCAAGAAGCCAGTCATTATTTCCAATTCCGTTTGAAGACCACCATTCGGTGATACATTGCCTCATTTGTGGATTCAATGATTGTTCAATACTATCTTGATATGCCAATAATACATGAGATTCAAAAAAATCATTTCCGACCATACAAAGATATTTTTCAAGATCTGAAGCTTTTTTTGATTTGTTAATCCCTTTTTGAGGATGATATCCCAAATACTCTGATTTATTTTTAATAATTTTCATTAATGATGGGAATGATGTCGGATCGTAATGATTGCCATTAGCAATAATTTTAATAGAAGGATCAATAGCTTTCATTCTATCATAATACTGATTATATCTTTCAGCATAAATTTCAGGTTTATACCATTGCTCATTACCAATTTCCCAGAACTTTATTCTATAAGGCTCATAAGATCCTTTTAAATATCTCTGATAACCATAAAAAGTATTTGTGTCCGAATTTGCATACTCTATCCACTCAGCAGCTTCTTTTGTCGAACCATTCTCGTAATTTACAGTAATCAAAGGCTCTATTGAAAATCTTTTACAGATTTTCATATATTCTTCGAAACTAAAATCTAATCTTTGATAACCAGCAAATCCAAAATTATTAGGTGAAATACGTGAATCAATATCATAAAGACACTCACTCCACCTTGCAAATTCACTATCAGCAAACCAACCTCCAGGATATCTTAAAATGCTAGGCTTCCAATAATTAAATAAATCAGAATACTCCTTTCTAATTCCTAAAATATTATCATTTGGCATCAATGAAAACTCATCAAAATATGCAAGTGTAAGCCCAGAGTATTCAAATTTAAAAATACATTTATTAAGTCCATTTATTATAGGTAAATCTACTTCATATTTTTTCCAATTTTGAGAATGTATTTCTATTTCACAACTTGTTAACTCTTTATAATTTGTATCTAATAATAAGATTTTAACTTTTCCGATTTCGGGACACATTGCATAAAAATATACATGATGTGAAGATCTATCAGACAAATGGACTTTTTGAGCAATCCCTACAGGTAGTCCATTATGTGAACTTAATCCAATTTGATATTTACCCTTTTTATTATAACCACCTTTAATGACATCTACTCTACCATTATCAGAAAATATCTCCCATTTATTTAAAGTTTTGTTACTTAAATAATCATCAACTCCCCTATCTAACAATTCTTGAGCCCACAATCCCATGTAACCATTAGTAAAATCCATTAGTAATTCAATAAAACCACCATTGTTCATTAAGTTTACTTTAAAATCTCGATTAACATTTTTAGCAATAAAAATTTTTGAATGCTCAGCCAACAAAATACTTGATGAAAACAAAAATATAAGTACTAATAATAGTTTATATCTCATTTATTACACTTTGATATTTATTAATAATTCTTTATATAAATATAAAACAAAATTTAATTGTGGCAAAATTTTTCAATAATTGATTAGCTTTTAGTGTTTTTCATAATAATTATTTTAAAATTTTCGAATTTCTTCAATAATTTATTGTAACTACTGTTCAAATAAATTGTCTTAGTAACCCTAAAAATGACATTTTTTTTTTCTTTTTTAAACTTATTTCATTAATTTAAGATCAATAAGGTTAATATATTTAAAATTATATAACAAAGGATTATTATGACAAAAAATAATAATGTTGAGTATTTCTTTTTTGAACTCTTTTGTATTGATCCCGCTGATATAAAAAGTGAGACTGCTCTCGCTCAAGCACTCTCTTTTAGTCATAATCTGTGGGGTGATAAAATTCCTAAAATTGATTCTGAGAAAGCTC
>CAZBNQ010000203.1:0-5807 GCA_964493035.1 uncultured Hyphomicrobiales bacterium
TGAAAATGATATGTTTAATAAATATAAATAAGTAATATGTCAGGTCATAGTAAATGGGCAAACATTAAGCATCGCAAAGGTAAACAAGATGCAAAAAGAGGAAAAATCTTTACTCGATTAGCAAAAGAAATTACAATCTCAGCTAGAGAAAGCGGTGGCGATATCGATGCAAATCCAAGATTAAGATTGGCTGTTCAAAATGCTCGTGCAGTCAATATGCCTTCTGATAATATTCAAAGAGCTATCAAAAAAGGAACAGGCGAGCTCGAAGGTGCAAGCTACGAAGAAATCCGTTATGAAGGTTATGCTCCTTGTGGAGTTGCTGTGATTGTAGAAACTGCTACTGACAACAAAAACCGTACAGTTTCTGAAATTAGAGCGATGATGGGCAAGCTTGGCGGTAATATGGGCGAAACCAACTCTGTTGCTTGGAATTTTGATCGTAAAGGTGTTATCACTATTGCTACAAAAGGCAAAACTGAAGAAGAGCTTCTTGATGTTGTTTTAGAATCTGGTGCTGAAGATTTAGAATATGATGAAGAAAACTCTAGAGTAATCTGCCAGATGGAAGATTTTGGTATCGTTAGTAAATATTTTGATTCTAATGGTTTTGAAGTTACTGAAGCCAAATTAGAGTATATTCCTAAGCAAACTGTTGAAATTAAAGATGTTGCTGATGCTCAGAAAGTAATGAAGTTTGTAGAAAACATCGAAGATCATGAAGATGTTCAAAATGTATTCTCTAATTTTGACATCGATGATTCTATTGCTGATAAACTTGATATGTAAATAGGAATACTATCTATGATAGTACTTGGGATAGATCCCGGTTCAGTTGTTTGTGGTTATGGCGTCGTTCGTAAGGATGGCGCCAAACTTCATTTTATTGAATATGGAGTTATTGAAGCCAAAAAGAAAACAATTGATTTCAACTTAAGACTTAAAGAAATTTATACAAGACTTAGTGCAGTAGTCGATAGAAACAATCCTGATGTAGCTGTATTTGAACAAACTTTTTTCTCAAATAATGTTCAGTCTTTGATAAAATTATCGCATGCCAGATCTGCAGCAATGCTTGCAGTATTAATGAAAGATGTGGAAATAGCAGAATATTCTGCTCGTGAAGTAAAAAAAGCAGTAACTGGAAGAGGTGCTGCAGGCAAAGAACAAGTTCAATACATGGTCAAAAACCTTTTAGGAATCGAAGAAGATCATAAATTTTATGATGCAACTGATGCTTTAGCTATTGCAATTTGTCACATTTTGAAATCAAACATACCTTCCAAAGGCTCAAAATCTTGGGCTGATTATATCAAACAAAATCCAGATAAAGTTTTAAAATAATTAATAAATCAATTTATTGATAAATTTATAAAATTGTAATAAAAATGGCTTTAATATTTGATACTTAGTATTTGATATTAAAGCCATATATTATTTAATTGTAAGTTGTACTATTTTTTACGAACCACTCTAAATCCAACATAAAAGTTATATTCAATTGGAGGAATTGAAGTTCTAATTGAAGCAGTACAATTATCAATACCATTTTGGTAAGATCCGCCACGAATTACTTTTAATTCGCCAGAGTTTGGACCAGTAGGATTATTGCTTGGAGAATTAGAATAGTAGTCTGATTGATACCAATCCCATACCCATTCAGCAACATTTCCGTGCATATCATAGAGTCCGAAAGCATTAGGTTTTTTGGATTTTACTTCTTTAGGATTGAAATCTTGATTTTCAGCACAAACGACGTATTGATTGAAATCGCCACTGAAACCATACTCGCTTGTTGATCCTGCTCTACAAGCATATTCCCATTCAGCTTCGGTAGGTAATCTAAATCCATTAGCATTAAAATCGCAAGTAACTTTTACTGGTGTTTGAGTTTTGTCTATTGTATAGCAGGGAGTAAGACCTTCCATTTGTGAAAGCTTATTGCAAAATTCTGCAGCTCTATGGAATTCTACTTGTTCTACTGGTGCTTTGTCATTTTTGTATTGTGATGGATTGGATGTGCTAGACATTACTACTTTCCATTGAGCTTGAGTAACCTCTGTTTCTGCCATGTAAAAATCGCTTACTGTTACATTATGTTGAGGATATGCATCAAATGAACTTTGATCATTTGTACCCATCTTAAAAGTTCCGCCTTTGATTGCAACAGTCGGAATGATATCATTATCGATTTGTATTGTATAAGCTACAGCATTACTTGTTTTTCCTGCAACAGTAACAGTAAGAGATCCTGTTTTTGCATTATCTGGAACAATAACAGTAATTTCTGTATTTGCCCAATTTGAGTAAGTTACTGCTTTTTCAGTACCAAAGCTTACATAACTTGCGGATTGAGTAATTCCAAAGTTGGAGCCGGTGATTTTGAGAGAAACACCAGTTTTGAATACTTTTTTATCAATTGAATTGATAATTGGTGCTTGGCTCGAAGCTTCTTTAACTTTTAAGTATTTTGCATTACTTGTTTGTCCATTTGCGTAAACAATAACATTGCCTTCAGTAGCTTCGTTTGGAATAACCACTCTAATTTCAGTATCAGTCCAAGATTGAACACCGGAAAGAGATAATGAATTTAATCTTACATAAGTGTTTTTACCGGCGAAATTTTTACCTTTAATGATTAAAATATCGCCTTTTTCGATTTCATCTTTATTGAATGATTCAATTACAGGAGGATAATACACTTTGATTATATAATTTAAAAAGTTTGATGTCTTGCCGCTTTTTGTTAATGTAAGTTTACCGGAACTGCATCCTTGAGGAACTTTGACACTAATCTCAGTATCAGTCCAAGATAAGAAATCGCTTGTATTAACTCCATTAAAAGAAAGAACAGCATCGCCCTTGGATGAACCGAAGTTGCCACCAAAAATTGTTAATACATCGTCTATCTCGACAGTATCTTTTGATAGAGTTTGCAAAAATGGTGTGTTGTCATTATCACTAATAATAGTATAATTTACACCATTGCTCACTTTATCGCCAACATGAACAACAACCGGACCAGAACTAGCATTTGTCGGAATCTGGAAAATAATTTCAGTATCGGTCCATTTAGGGTGCATTTCTGCTTTGATGTTGTTGATAGTAACATAGCTTGTGCCTTGGCTTGCGCCAAAACCTTCGCCAAAAATTGTTACTTGTTCGAGTACTTTAGATGCAACTTTGGATAAGGAATTGATTTTTGGATCTTTTGCTGCAGGAGAGCTTGGATTGTCATCGTCACCACAAGAGCTTATAAATCCCAATCCTAAGCTAAGTACAAAAATGATTAACGTAAATTTTTTCAGCATAATAAACCTCAGATATAAAAAAATATTATTATTTACTATTCATTTTAGATAAAACATTAATAACCAACAATAGTTAGTTAATGAATATAATAATAAACCGACGAATAAACAATGAATTATTGATTATTTCTTCGGTTTTCTTTGTATTTTTTTATATTAGCTCTGTGGTCTTTAAATCCTTTAGAGAAATTATGCCTGCCTGAACCATCACCAACAGCAACAAAAAAGAAGTAATTGTGGTCTTCAGGATTGATTGCTGCTTCTATAGAAGTGATACTAGGCGAATTGATCGGACCAGGTGGAAGCCCTTTATACATATATGTATTGTAGGGGTTGTTTGCTTTCAGATCGGCAAATGTAAGTCTCTTTTTATCGTTTATGGCATATTGTACTGTGGGATCTGCTTGCAACAACCAATTGCTATTTAATCTATTATAATAGACTCCGGCTACTCTTTTCCTTTCGGAAGCAACAGGAGTTTCGGCTTCTACAATCGAAGCCATTGTGAGTATTTTATGTTTGGATTTGCCCGAAGCTTTGGCTTTTGCAGCAAATTTATCTTCCCATAGTTTTTGAAAATCATAAAGAAGAATATTAATAACTTCTTCAGCACTTATATCTTTGAAAAAGTTATATGTTGCAGGCATTAAATAACCTTCGCAAGTTTCGGCATCGATATCATATTTTTTTAAAATTCTTGGAGATCTGCACAAAGCCAAAAACTCACTTGGATTGATTTCAAGTGTATTATTTAGTATTTGGGCATATTTTCTAATATTAATTCCTTCAGGAAAAGATACTTTTCGCATATAAAGATTTTTGCCTGAAAATAATGAATTTAGAATGTCTGCATTTGTTGAATTAGCAGGAAATTTATGATAGCCTGCTAATATTTGCTTGCCTGATTGAAATGCATATACCCTTGCAAGCATATTATAGAACCAGCCTGGAGTGAGCAGGTCATTTTCGTTCATTGTTTTTATTACTGTCGATATCGAACTGTTTTGATTTATTCTTACTTTGGTATCTGTTTTGATTGCTACTGAATTGAGCATAAAATAGGTTACTAAACCAAAAGTTAGCATTAAACCAACAAACGAACTTAAAACGATAAGAATAATATTGATTATTCTCTTAATTTTCGCTTCGCTTGCATTATAAGAACTGTATTTTTTAGATTTTTTTGTATAAGCCATTAAAGAAACCAATTATTTTTTCATACAAGGACAGATTTCTTTCTTAATTTCTTCAGAAATATTGAAATCATTAAATGGTTGGAATTCGAGGACTCTTTTTTTTACGTTTTCGTATCCTTTGTTTACTCCGTCAGTATTAGCAATCCAATAATCAAGAGCTTCTTGGGAGCTAATACCACAAAACTGGCGAAGAATCATCGATGATACATATCCAGATTGATGCCAGCCATTCCAACAATGGAAATAAATAGGTCCATCAGTCTTGCCAATTATTACATTATAAACATCAGTCATAATTTTGCGTTGAGTTTCGCGAGACATTCCGGAGTTTTGTTCATATTTGATTGTGTCAGCTTTGCCATTGCAAATCACCGTCTTGGGTGATTCTTTGAAATTAGTAGAATAAAGATATACTGCTTTAGAAAAACCTTCTTCACATAGGTTTTGCAAACCATCTTGTGGCAGAGGATTATGATTGTCGCGTTTGTCTGTTTTATGATAGAAATTATTAGCACCACCACGATATGCAACTCCATGAAGTATTGGACGCATATTGCGAGTTCCATATAAGTCTTCGTAGCCATTTCCTCTGTTATCAGTTATTTTGTCGCCTACACAAATGGCTTTATATTTTTCTTTATATGCTCTAATTCTTTGAATAATTTCGCTGTTTTGGGCAACACTCGAAACTGTGAACACCAAAACAAGTAATCCGACAATGTATTTCATTATTTATTCCTAACTATTCTAAATCCGATTGTTTCTTTGGTTTGATTAGGATTGCGGGAAGTATTTCTTAATGCTAATTTTGAATCTATAAAAGAACCACCACGTGCTACTTTCTTATCGCCGCTTGTTGGACCTTTGGGATCTGAGATTTCTATGTTTTTATAATAATCAGACTGGTAATAATCCCAGCACCATTCTGCAACATTACCATTCATATCGTAAAGTCCAAACTGATTTGGTAGTTTGGTAGCTACCGAATGTGGCATCATTCCTGAATTTGAAGAGTTCCATGCATAATTGGAAACTTCATTTCCTGGAAAATCATTGTTATTGCCAGACTTTGCTAAGTATTCCCATTCGGCTTCTGTAGGTAATCTCCAGCCATTTGCATTAGGAATGATCTGAACTTCGTCTGTACTTTTGTTAATATCATAATATTCATCCAATCCTTCGATTGATGATAACTTGTTGCAAAACTTAATTGCATCAATCCAATCAATATTATAAACAGGGAAATTATCAGATTTTAATATCGATGGATTAGTTTTCATGATAAATTCAAAAAGTCTTT
>CAZBNQ010000204.1:0-5796 GCA_964493035.1 uncultured Hyphomicrobiales bacterium
CATTTGCCAATACATATTTTCAGGCTTATCAAAATCATTTTCAAAATGAATAATTTTATCATCTTGGCTACCAAAAATTGCATCAAAACCACTTAAAATTTTATCAACATTTGAATTTTGATTATCATTAAAGGAATTATCAAATAAATTGCTATAATTATCATTAGGTTTTGCGCTTTCAAAAAAGCCAGAAGAAGAGAATTGTGTTGGTTTGAAATCATTTCTATTAGATAAAATTTCGCCAGTAAAGCGATTTACAAGCATTTTCTCTTCAATTCCATTATCATTTTTTATGCTTACTTGCTCGAATGGATTGTATAGTTCGCGTTGTGCAACGTCGATGCTTGGAGTCATGTTGTATTGCTGCAAAGTATTAGAAACAGCTTTTCTGATTGCATTATATATTAGTCTTTCGTCTTCGAACTTAACTTCATGTTTTTGAGGATGGACATTAACATCTACTAATTCATAATCAATTTCAATAAAAAGAATAAATAATGGTTTGTAATTTTTTTCAATAAGATGTTCGAAAGCTGAGAAAACAGCATGGCTAAGGCTTTTGCTCTGAATATTACGCTTATTCAAGAAGAAATATTGATGCATTGAATTTTGTTTTGCAAGGTGAGGCTGCCCAATATAGCCCCAAATTCTAACAATATCAGAGTTATAATCGACTTTCATCAATCCATTATCGAGTGAAGAACCCAAAATATCAATTATTCTTTTTTCTATATGCGAAGCTTGTACATCAAAAATTTTAGTATCTTCATCATAGAATGTAAATCTAATATCAGGATTGGAGATAGCAAATCTCATCATAGTATCAGAAATATATCTAAATTCGGTCAAATCAGATTTCAAGAATTTTTTTCGAGCAGGCACATCATAGAATAAATTTTTAACTAAAATTTGAGTTCCATTATCCATACTAAATGGTTCGATACTAGGATCAGAATTAGGAGAAGAAATCAATCTCCAACCGATCTCATCAGCCTCTCTTTTAGTACGAATTTCGATATTAGCAACAGAAGAAATCGAAGCTAGGGCTTCGCCTCGAAAACCGAAAGTCATAATTCTTTCAAGATCGGCTTGAGTTTTAATTTTACTTGTGGCATGACGTTTAGGAGCTAAAGCTAAGTCTTCTTTGCTCATACCGCAACCATTATCGACTACATGAATTAATTGCTTGCCTGCACCTCTAACCACAACAGCTATAGAATCAGCACCAGCATCGATAGAATTTTCGACTAGTTCTTTAATCACAGATTCAGGACGTTGTACTACTTCGCCTGCTGCAATTTGATTGGCAATGTAGTCAGGTAATATATTTATAATATTATTATTCAATGTTTACACTTAAAATATTTACTAAAACAAACAAGAAAGACGAAAAACCAATTTAATCAATTTTGAATCAAATAAAAAAAACAATAGTATAAACAATAGAAATCAAGAGGAAAAGCTATTATGAACAAATATTCAATTTTAATATATACGAAAATTATGAAAAAAAATATGTTAAAATTGAAAAAAAGTATTTGTTTTTTAAGAAAAATTTTACAAATTAGAAGTGAAATAATTAATAAATAATAACTGCTATATGTAATGAATTACTTTTGCAGGCAAATAAATAAGTATATTTAATACCTCTCCAGAAAGCATTCCGGAGACAATAATCACTGTAATGTATTTTATTTTTTTGAAAATTGATGAATAATTGATTATGGATATATTTTTTTTCTCAACAACATGGAGTTTCACAAACAATGAGCCTAAGTTTAATAGGTAAATCAATTAGCGAATCACCGACGCTGAAGCTCAACGAAATAGCAGCTATTTTGAGAGCAAAAGGCGAACCGGTAATTCACTTAGGAGGCGGGGAGCCAAAGACAAAAGCTCCACTGGATGCAATTTTGCAAGCAGTCTCCTTACTAAATAGTGCAGAAGTAAGATACACACCTGCCGATGGTATTCCAGCATTGAAGCAGGCAATAATTCGTTACACTGATGAATTTTATGGTAGAAAAGTTGAGCCAGAACATATTGTTGTTTCAGGTGGTGCAAAACAAGCAATAATGGTAGCTCTCCAAGCAATTTTAAATCCACAGGAAGAATGTATATTCCCGGCTCCTTACTGGGTTTCATACACCGAAATGTGCAAAATGATTGGTGCTGTTCCTGTTCCTGTCTATCCCGAAGATGGAACTTTCTATCCAAGAATTCAGGATATCGAAAGAGTAATAACTTCATATACAAAATGTGTGATAATCAATAGTCCCAACAATCCCACAGGTGCAATGTATTCTGAAGATTTTAGACGTGATATCGTGGAAGTATGCGAAAAACGTGGCTTATATTTGATTATGGATGATATATATCACAGACTAATTTTCGACAATCGCAAACCAATTTCTTGTTACCAATTTGCAAAAGACCTATCAGAAAATTCAAAATTGATTGTTATCAATGGAATTTCTAAGCAATATGCTATGACAGGATTTAGAATTGGCTGGGCGGTAGCAAACAAAAAATTGGCAAAAGTGATGACAAATATACAAGGACATCAGACTTCGGGACCATCGGTAGTTTTGCAGCAGGCAGCAGTTGGTGCGCTCAATGGAGTACAATCGAGTGTCGATAATTTGCGCAGAACATTAGAGAATAATCGAAATGTAATGATGGAAAGATTAAATGCATTTGAAGGCATTAGAGCTACAAAGCCTGATGGTACTTTCTATTGTTTTGTTGATTTTAGTCATTATATGAAAGATTCGAGAGCTTTATCCACATTTTTGCTAGATAAAGTAAGAGTATTGACAGTGCCGGGTGTAGAATTTGGTTTAGAAGGATATTTGAGGCTATCTACTTGCGGTACAATCAAAGATATAACCGAGGGAATAGAAAGAATAAAATGGGCTCTCGATCCAAATTCACCAAATGAACTTTATATTGGCGAACGCAAGCTCGTGAGGGATTGGCTATGAAATATCTAGATTTTCCTACACCTGCTAGCAGCCATGCTAAAGAATATTCAAGCGATTATAAACTTGTCAATCATGGTTTGCAGTATCTTGATAAAGTATATTGGAACCTAACGACACCATCATTAGTCGAAGAATCAGTATTTCGTGGCGAAGCTCATTTAGTCAATGGCGGAGCTCTGCTCGTCAATACAGGCAAATGGACTGCGCGTGCTGCTAATGATAAGTTTATTGTGGATGAAGAGTCTACAAGAGACAAGATTTGGTGGGGTGTATATAATCGTCCGATAACTGAAGAAAAGTTTAATGGATTGCTCGCCAGAATGTTGGCTTATTTGCAAGGCGAAGAGCTGTTTGTTCAGGACTGTTATGTTGGTGCCGATCCAAATTATAGAATGCCAATCAGAATAGTAACAGAAAATGCTTGGCAATCTTTATTTGCACGTAATATGTTTATACCAATAGAAAATAGAAATGAATTAAAGACTCATGTGCCGGATTTTACTCTTATTGCAGCACCATCATTCAAGGCAGATCCTAAAGTGGATGGTACACGCACAGAAACAGCTATGATAATCAATTTCTCTCAAAGAATTGCTCTAGTGATGGGAACTTATTATGGCGGTGAAATCAAGAAAACAATATTTACAGTGATGAACTATCTAAAACCACTAGAGAATGTAATGGCAATGCACTGCTCGGCTAATGTCGGTGATAATGGTGATGTTGCTTTATTCTTTGGTTTGTCAGGTACAGGCAAGACCACATTATCTGCAGATCCAAAACGTAAGTTGATCGGCGATGACGAACATGGTTGGAGCGATGATGGTGTGTTCAATTTCGAAGGTGGATGCTATGCAAAAGTAATCAGACTTTCTGGCGAGCATGAACCCGAAATCCACGCTTGTACTCATAGATTTGGTACAATTTTAGAGAATGTTGTCTATGATCCTGCATCAAGAAATATAGATTTAGATGATGATTCACTTACAGAAAATACACGTGCTTCATATCCACTTGACTTTATACCAAATTCATTGCCAGACAAGATGACAAGAACTCATCCAAAAGATGTAATATTCTTGACTTGCGATGCAACCGGTGTATTGCCACCAATAGCTCGACTTGATATGAACCAAGCAATGTATCACTTCATAAGTGGATATACATCAAAGATAGCAGGTACTGAAATTGGATTGGGAATAGAGCCTGAAATAGCATTCAGTGCTTGTTTTGGAGCGCCATTTATGGTTCACCATCCATTCTATTATGCAAATCTGCTAAGATCGAAGATGGAGAAGAATGGAGCTCGTTGCTGGCTTGTTAATACAGGCTGGGTTGGCGGCAAATTTGGTGTTGGCAAGCGCATAAGTATCAGGCATACAAGAAATATGCTTAATGCTGCATTAGATGGCAAGTTAGATAATGTGGAATACAGAATGGATAAGATATTTGGATTTCAAGTCCCTGTTACATGTCCTGATGTACCGGATGATGTGTTGGAACCATCAAATGCATGGGGCAACAAAGATGAATACTGGAACAAATATGATGCACTAGCAGCTCGATATATCGAGAATTTCAAATTATTTGCTTCCGGATGTCCGCTTGATGTTGTCAATGCCGGACCACAAAGATTAAATAAATAAACTTGAGGGGCTCTGAAAGGAGCCCCGATTTTTTGAATTTATTGACTTCTAAAGAATTAGAGCTAATCAAGCATTTTAAGAATAATTTTTAGACTCCAAATAATTTTATAAATTGCATCTAATGGCACGTTATTTGTTCATAATTAACTGCTTTATTATTTGAAAATTTGGTTGATTTATGGCTCAAAAGAATGATTATACCATTATTGGTATTGATGGCGGCGGAACTCATACCCGCGGTGTATTGTATAGAGAAGGTAAAGTAATTGCTCAAGCTAAATCAGGGACTTCCAGAATAGGTGCAGTCGGAGTTGGCGAATCCTGCGAACGAACCTTAAATGTGATTATAGAATTGTGTCATAAAGCCGAAATTGAAACATCCGAGTTAGATGCGGTTGTTGTTGGTTTGGCTGGTGTATGGCTCGAAGAAGAAAAGAAGCGTTCTCAAGCTTTGCTAAAAACTTTAGCACGTGGGCAAGGAATTTCGTTTAATGACCTCGTAGTTACTAGCGATGCTGAGCTTGCTTTGGAAGGTGCTTTTGATGGTGGTAATGGTATTATTACTATTGTCGGTACCGGTTCGATCGGTCTTGGCAAAGTTGCAAAAAACCAATTGGTTAGATGTGGTGGCTGGGGTATTGAGCTTGACGACGAAGGTAGCGGTGCCTGGATTGGTCGCGAAGGACTTACTGCTGCAGTTAGAGCTTTAGATGGTAGAGGAAAATTTACTGCTATGACTAAGCTATTGGAAGATGTTTCTCCGGTAATTGATTTGAAGCAGCCTCGCACAATTGTTAAAGCCTATAACGAAAGAGCATTTGAATATCATATGCTTACACCTTTGGTGATGCAATGCGCAGTCGAGGGCGATGAAGTGTGCCTTGGTATTATAAAACGCTCTGCAAAACATCTTCTTGAACTGCCTGTGGCTCTTTTGCCTCATTACAAATCTAAAACTGTTGATGTTGCTTTGATGGGTGGTATTATTGAAAATAATACTTTACTTGCTGGATTGCTTAAAGAAGAAATCAATAATCATGAACAGTTGAACTTGGTAGATCCCAAAGCAAATGCTTTGATTGGGGCTTATTCGTTAGCTGTTAAGTTGATTGAAGAAATGGAATAATTTTAATATCAACGCTCATCCGAGATTTTGAATAGGATGA
>CAZBNQ010000205.1:0-5795 GCA_964493035.1 uncultured Hyphomicrobiales bacterium
TATTTCTGAAAATTGAGAATTTATCTTTATCTTTTGGTATTGAAAATGAATAAATTTTAGATACTTGTTAGAAAATATAAAAAGGAATAATATATAAGCTGTTTATTTAATAATTAATTGAGGTAATATGCACAGTATTTTTACTCGTAAACCGCTTTCGATGCTGCATAGCGAAGCAGAAGGCGAAAACAAACTAAAAAGAGTATTAGGACCTCTTGGGCTAACCAGCCTTGGAGTTGGAGCAATTATTGGTGCTGGTATATTTGTACTTACCGGCCAAGCAGCAGCTCAATATGCGGGTCCGGCAATTGTTCTTTCATTTATTATTTCTGCGGTTGCATGCGCATTTGCAGGATTATGCTATGCCGAATTCGCTTCGATGATACCAATCTCCGGCTCGGCTTATACTTATGCTTATGCTACTTTAGGTGAATTCTTAGCTTGGTTTATCGGCTGGGACTTAATCATTGAATACTTATTTGCAGCTTCTACAGTTGCTGTCGGGTGGTCTGGCTATGTAGTTAGTTTTCTAAAAGATTTCGGGATATATATACCTGCTAATCTCACGGCTGCGACGGGGACTGTGCTTACTAATGTCCCTGATATTGGCTGGGTGCAGATGACTAAACACATTTCTACTACTCTTGCATCTCAAGGTATTAATGTTGCAAGCCTTCCTACTGAAGTATGTTTATTCAATCTTCCTGCGATGATTGCAGTATTTATTATTTCAGCACTTCTTATAATCGGTATTAGCGAATCTGCTACTTTCAATAGCATAATGGTTATTGTTAAAGTTGCTGTAATTATTATGTTTATTGGTATTGGTTTTAGCTTTGTAGTAGCTGATAATTGGACACCTTTTATTCCTCAAAATACAGGCGATTGGGGGCATTTCGGCTGGTCGGGTGTATTGCGTGGAGCAGGTGTTATTTTCTTTGCCTATATTGGATTTGATGCTGTTTCGACTGCTGCACAAGAATCAAAAAATCCTCAAAAAGATATGCCAGTTGGTATCATGGGCTCATTGAGTATTTCTACTGTTCTCTATATTCTTGTTGCTATTGTTCTCACAGGAATGGTGCATTATACTAATTTGAATGTAGCAGACCCTGTTGCAGTTGGTGTTGATGCTATGGGCTCATCCATGTTTTGGCTTCGCCCAATTATCAAAATTGCTGCTATTGCCGGCTTAAGTTCAGTTATTCTTGTTATGTTGATGGGACAACCAAGAATATTTTATTCTATGGCTAAAGATGGTTTATTACCACCTGTATTTACTAAAGTACATCCAAAGTATAAAACTCCATACTTGAGCACGATGATTACAGGTTTAGCTGCTATTATTCTTGCAGGTGTCTTACCTATTTCCATTCTTGGCGAATTGGTATCTATCGGCACTCTTATGGCATTCGTAATTGTTTGCGTTTCTGTTGTAGTTTTAAGAAAGAAAAGTCCTGATATACCACGTCCTTTCAAGACTCCGTTAGTGCCTTACATTCCAATAGCAGGAGCTTTGATTTGCTTTGTTCAAATGCTCGCTCTCCCATGGGATACATGGCTTCGACTAATCATTTGGATGTTGATCGGTCTATTGATTTATTTCTTCTATGGACGTCATCATTCAAAAGTTGCACAATATGTTGATTCACATAAATAATATAAAAAATCCTCAGATTGGTAGAAAATCTGAGGATTTTTCTTTTAAGAATAAATCTATCTAAACTTCGACAAAAGGCGCTAAATACTCGGCAAGAGTAAGATGCACTAATGCCTTGTCTTCGACTAATTTTGCTACTGCTTCTTTTGCTTCTTGAAGATCGATTGAGTGTTTAAACGCAAAATGCCAAATATCGATCGGATCCATCGATATTTCAAGAGCTAATAATTGAGCTACAGTAAGTGGTTCTTTATCCAAAAATCTTGTTTTTGCGGTTTCTATCAATATTTTTGACTCTTCATCCACCATATGGCTTTGAGTGAAATAATAATTATCTACACTTAGAAGATCGCAAATAGGAAATCCACGGCCATCTTTTAATAGCATTTTTGGAAGAAAAGTTAATGAAACTATATAAGGCTCATCCATTTCGGATGTCCACAAATCTTCCCATACTTTGGAGTCGGCTTCTTTCAACCATTCAAAAAAGTATATCTCTGAATATGGCAATCTAAACAAACCTTTATCGCCAAACCTTGCTACAATGGCTCTGGCATCTTCATCAGTCATGGCTTTGAACTGATCTTCGCTGAATATTATAGGTTTCTTTTCTTCAATAAACTTTTCGCAATATTCCAATATATCCATCAATTCCATTTTTTATCCTTTTACTTTCAATTCGAATACAAATATATCACTTTTTAGAATAAACACGGTTTATTATATCACGTTTTTGTTTGAAAATTATCTTTATTATAATTAATTTTAAAGAATGTTTAAGTATTTTTTTTGGTAATTATCATGGCAAAAAAAGATTATCCGGTTACTCCGGCTATTAGAGTTATTAGAGACTTAAAAATAGACTTTGAACCTTATGAATATGAATATCAAGACAAAGGTGGAACTGCTCAGACCGCTATAGAACTAAAAGTTGATGAACATAATGTGATAAAAACATTAGTTATGGAAAGTGAATCAGATCAATTTATTGTGCTCATGCATGGCGATAGAGAAGTATCAACCAAAGAGCTGGCGCGCCAAATTGGATCAAAAAAAGCTGAACCATGCAAAGCAGAAACAGCTCATAAACTCACTGGTTATATGTTTGGCGGCACTAGTCCGTTCGGAACTAGAAAACAGATGCAGGTTTATGCAGAATCAAGCATTTTCAATTTGGATACTATATATATTAATGGTGGAAAAAGAGGTTTTATTATCGGTATCAAACCTGAATCACTTAAAATTGCTTTCGACCTGAAAGAGGTCAATGTTGCAATTCAAAAATAGCTGGTATGCTAATTGCAAAATTATAAGTATAAATATTTTATAATGAAAAATAATTTTGCAAATATATTAGGAGCTTAGAGCTATGAACGTTACAGAAATTAGAAATACAGGCGTAAAAAGCATTGATATTGCACCATTTAAGCCCGAAATAGCAGAAAAAAAACAAGTTAATACTATAGTCGATAAAGTAGAAATTAATCAAGCTTCTGCTTCTTGGCAAAAAGACATTCTACTTTCTGCGTTAGATATGTTGGAGAATAATAAACAATTGGATAATAGTCATCCACTTGATAAGTTCGAAAATTCTCCAATTGAAAGTTTCGACGAAGCTCTTATCGAATTAAATGTTCTTCAAAATAGAACAACTAAAGAACTTTTTTCAGGAGCTCAAGCAAATATAAACATCAACGATGTTTTAAATCTATTTGTTGAGTCTGCTGCTTAATATTTTTAATCCGATCCATGATTTAAAGCCGTTGCATCCCTAATGCTTCGGCTTTTATTATTTATAGTCTTAATACCAGTTGCATTCCAATTCTATAATTAAAAAATTCTGAAATGCAAAAGTATGGCTCAAGGCTTATCTTAGTAACATTTTCAACTTTCGAATTTTGATCATATTGAAGTGCCTTTTTTAGAATTGGATTAGTATTACAAGCATCAACAATCGGAACATATATTCCAACCATTCTTGAAAGCGCGTATAATGATACAGCAATATCAAGTATTAAATTTTTATAATTATATTTAGGTCTGTGTCCAGATTTAGGAACATTTATTGATGGAGAAGAAATTAGAATTGCAATTGAGCTTGCCTCCATCAGTAGACACGAGGTACCCAACAAATATTTTCCATCTATTAATGAACCTATTCCGAATCCAAAAGTTAAATTAAAGAGAATTTGTAGTACAGGATTTACTTTGTTTGAATTATACAGTAAATTTTTTTCTTCGAATGTTAATTTCTTGCTTAATAATATCAGTTTATCTTGATTCTCTTCTAAGTCTGATATTATTAATGAATCAACAATCTCTATCAATCTGGCTTTGTCTGTAATTTGCAGAATTTCTAAACTAGTAGAATCTACTTTTGCTGATAAATAATAAATACTTTGGCAACAAAACAAAACAATAATACAAACTAATGATTTCATAAGTTCTCCAAAAGTGACTAAACAAATTTGCAGTTTGCTATCATTTTGGGACATTTCGGCTAAACACGTTAATTCTCTGTGTTTATTGCATGTTACTTAAATTTTTTTATTATATGCTTGATTTATTTTTCTTTGAATTTAAATTTAAACATACAAATATTCGTCTTGCCTAAACATTAATTTGATATTAATATTTAGATAGAAAAAATGAAGAAATTGGAAATAAAATCTGAGCTTTGCAAGCTGAAAAAAGATGATATAGAATCGAAATTTGAAGAAATTTCGACAATAATAAAAGAAGCAGAATACATTTGCAAACGGTGTGCACGAGCTGCAAAAGAAAAAAAGAATCTATGCAAGCCAACTAAAATTGAATAGCAGCTTATATAAATGTGGCGAATTTGGGGCTTCGCCACTAATATTTGCATTAAATCCCCAACTTTAATGCAAATTTATTATAAAATGTTATGATATTTTACCTGCAATCTTCATTGCTCTAATCATTCTTGTCATGCCAATTCCTCCACCAAATCGGCTTACCATCTCAAGATCCAAAAATTCGCCTAATTCTCTCATTACTCTTGATCTACCAAATTGAGCATAAAGCAATTCAGAATATTTACCATCCGAAATTGAATGGAATCTATTTAGCATTATATTAGCATCTGTTTCTCTTTCAGCAGAACCAATTGTCTCAATACCATAAAGAATAACATCAACTTTATTTGAAGTAGTTCCATTTTCGTTGCGTTTCATATTCCAGAATGGTGAAGTATATTCCGGAAAATTTTTAAGGAATAATACAGGCCCGATCAGATCATTAATTTTTTCTTCTTCTTGGGCATGAATTTCTTTTGCTCCAAATTTTTCGGCTAAATCAATATAATTATACTCTAGATAATCATTATTTGGTTTAAAATTCCCCATAGCTTCTAAATCACCATCTTTGGAAAAGCCGATAAATTCCAATAATTCCTTTTCAAGTTTAATCAATTCATCCATTCCACCACGAGCTTCAAATTCGAACATTGGGAAAATCAAATCATGGCGTCCGGGTATCGGATTTGCTTCTTGTCTATAAGAAGTCGATTGGCAGAATACTCCATGATAGTCTTTGTTCTTAAGCAATTCATATTCAAGATCCATCTGACCGGTTTGTTTTAGCGGCCATACTTGCCCGGAATAATTAAAAGTTGCTATTGTGCTTGGATCTTCGCAGGCAGCTAAAATACTTAATCTTGGCTGGGTTGCAACCTCGATAAATCCCTTATTTTCAAAAAAGGAACGAAGAATTTTTACTGCCTGATGGTAGTGTGATGAGTTGATTGTTTCTTGAATGTACATGATAAGATCTCCTAAATAAGATAAAAAAAAAGCCCGACAAATAAATGACGGGCTGTCTATTTCAGTTTAAATATTTCTTGAGTATCTACTATTTTTTTCTTTTTTCTCATTTCTTATTTTATCACTTGGTTTAAAATTCAGCGAAATTACGAAATTTTATTTTAATACAAAAATTAATTTTTATTAAAAATAAAAAAGAGTGTTTCGTTTTTCTAAAATTTTCGAAACACTCTCAATCTATATCAGGTTAATAATATAATGAAATTAGGGTTTATTTTAGATTAAAACTTTCCAAATATAAAGTGAATCCCGCCAGTAAAACCATTTAATTCCATATTATTCAAATTTGC
>CAZBNQ010000206.1:0-5791 GCA_964493035.1 uncultured Hyphomicrobiales bacterium
TTGCAGACGAAAATGTAGGACAAACATGGTACGAAGCAAAATAGAAATAAAAAAATACGATTAATCACGAAGTAATTATCGTATTTTTTTATAACTTTTAGACTTAATATTATGCCATTTTTTTCGCAAGGTCTTTAACCATTGCTTTATAGCCCTTTTTGTCAAGAGTTTTTAAAGCACGAGCAGTAACTTTAAGCGTTACCCAACGCTTTTCTTCTGGAATCCAGATTCTTTTTTTCTGCAAGTTTGGTAAAAAGCGTCTACGGGTCTTATTGTGAGCGTGAGAAACATTGTTTCCTGTCATCACACCTACACCGGTTAACTCACATCTTCTTGCCATTTTATTTCTCCATTTTTTATATCATTCACGATACGAATTACAAATTTACTTATAAAATTTACATTTACCAAAAAGATTTTTTACTATGTTGAAAACTAAATTCAAACCATTGTTTTATATCTATATTCCAACGATTAGAAAATATGTTCAAACCAGAGTTTTGCAATTTAATTCAAATATTCTTATTTTACAAATTGATGAATTGTGACAAAGAGTATGAAGGATTGATATGACGACTAAATTAAATGAATTTATGGATGAAGTAAAGACTAAAAATGCCGGAGAGAAAGAATTCATCCAAGCTGTAGAAGAAGTTATGACCTCAATTTTTCCTGTCGTTTATAAATATCATCCTGAGTATGTCAAAAACAAAATAATGGAACGTATCATCGAGCCGGAACGTATTATTATGTTTCGCGTGCCTTGGGTGGATGATGACGGTGATATACATATCAATCGGGGTTATAGAATTGAATATAATAGCGCTATTGGTCCTTATAAAGGTGGACTTCGATTTCATAAAAATGTAAATCTGAGTATTCTTAAATTTCTAGGTTTCGAACAAATTTTTTCTAATAGCCTTACAACCCTTCCTATGGGCGGAGGCAAAGGTGGTGCAGACTTCGATCCTAAAGGCAAATCTGAAAATGAAATTATGCGGTTTTGCCAGAGTTTTATGTGCGAATTATATAGGCATATCGGAAACGACACCGATATTCCTGCCGGCGATATTGGTGTAGGTGGACGCGAGATTGGCTATTTGTTCGGTATGTATAAAAAATTAAAAAATGAATTTTCGGGTGTTCTCACAGGCAAAGGTATTTCTTGGGGTGGCAGCTTGATTCGACCCGAAGCCACCGGCTATGGTTTGGCATATTTTGCTGCAAACATGATGGCTGTGGATGGCGACGCTTTTGATGGCAAAAATGTTGTGATTTCTGGTTCGGGAAATGTTGCTCAATATGCTACAGAAAAAATTACTGAACTCGGAGCCAAAGTTGTTACTCTTTCTGACTCTTCAGGCTTTATTTACGATCCCGAAGGAATTGATTTCGACAAATGGGATTATATAATGGAATTAAAAAACGTAAGACGCGGAAGAATAAGAGAATATGCCGAAAAATTTAAATGTGAATTTTATGAAAATGGTAACATTTGGGAAGTGCCTTGTGATATTGCAATTCCTTGTGCTACACAAAATGAACTGACATTAAAAGATGCAAAATCGCTAATTTCCAATGGCTGCAAGTACATAATAGAAGGTGCTAATATGCCTGCTACTCCCGAAGCAGTCCATGAATTTATAAACAACGGGGTAGCCTTTGGTCCGAGCAAAGCAGCAAATGCAGGCGGTGTGGCGGTATCAGGCTTGGAAATGAGCCAAAATTCGCTTCGCTTGTCTTGGACTCGCGAAGAAGTTGATAAACGTTTGTATCGAATTATGAAAGATATCCACGATACTGCTTATGCTTCTGCCGAAAGATATAGCAAAAAAGGTAATTATGTGGATGGTGCAAATATAGCCGGATTTATGAAAGTTGCTGATGCTATGATGGCTCAAGGCATTATATAGTCTTTTTTCAATCTGTTTCAGATAATTTTATTCTTTTTTTGTTCATAATCCAAAATTACTGCCATTACTACTTAAATTAATTTTGTTTAAGTAATTTTAAGTGTTAATTTTGTCAATGTAATAAAGCATAAAAGTTAAAGAGAAGTTCTCTTTAACTTTAATTATAAATATATTGGAGTGGTTATGAGAGTACTCGTATCAGACGGTATCGAAAAAATCGGTTCAGAAATACTTAAAAACGCAGGTTTTGAAGTTGTCGAACAAAAGCTGACACCTGAAGAATTATTAAATGAAATTGAAAAATATGATGCTATTATCGTTCGCTCTGCAACAAAAGTAACAAAAGAAGTAATAGACAGAGGCGTAAATTTAAAAGCTATCGCTCGTGGTGGCGTTGGATTAGACAATATTGATGTTGCTTATGCTAAAGAAAAAGGTATCCCAGTATTGAATACTCCGGGTGCATCATCAATTTCTGTTGCTGAATTAGCTATTGCACATATGTTTGCAGTTTCAAGATTTTTGCAATTGAGCAATACCGAAATGCGCCAAGGCAAATGGCCTAAAAAAGAATACAGCAAAGGTATTGAGCTTACAGGCAAAACTCTTGGTCTTCTTGGTTTTGGCAATATTGGTCGTGATGTTGCAAAACGCGGTTTAGGTCTTGGAATGAAAGTTATTGCATTCGATCCTTTCGTTAATTCAACTGATATGAATGTAACTTTAGTTTCCAAAGATGAAGTAATTAAAAACTCAGACTTCATTTCTTTACACATGCCTTTGATTAAGAGCGAAGGTCCTGCTATTGGCGAAAAAGAAATTAATGACATGAAAGACGGTGTTATTATTGTCAATTGCGCTCGTGGCGGTGTTGTTTCCGAAAAAGCTTTGCTTAATGCTTTGAACAATGGTAAAGTTTCTGCTGCTGCTCTCGACGTATTCGAAAGCGAACCACCAACAGAAGATCAAAAAGAATTGATCAATCATCCTAGAGTATCTGTTACTCCTCATATTGGTGCTTCTACTGTTGAAGCTCAAGACAGAGTTGGCGAAGAAATCGCTAATAAAGTGATTGATGTATTGAAAAAATAAATAAAGATTGAATCTAATAAGCCGGAGCTGTCTTATTCAAAAGGCAGCTTCTGCATTAATAATACAAAAAATAATATTAATATAATTTTTGACGGAGAATTGAAATGGCTGTATTTCGCCCATTTAAGGCATTCAGACCAAAACCCGAATTTGCTGCTGAAGTAGCTGCTAAACCTTATGATGTATTAAATTCTGAAGAAGCTCGTGAAGAAGTTAAAGGTCATCCTCTTTCTTTCCTACATGTAGGCAAACCTGAAGTTGATCTTGATCCTTCAATCAACCTTTATGATGCTCAAGTTTATCAAAAAGGTAAAGATAATTTGATGAAACTCATTAATGATAAAGTTTTAGTCGAAGATGAAAAAGCTTATTATTATGTTTATGCTCAGACAATGAATGGCAGAACTCAATACGGCCTTGTTGGCTGTGCTTCTGTTGATGATTATTGGAATGATGTAATCAAAAAACATGAAAAAACTCGCAAAGATAAAGAAGAAGATAGATGCGAACACGTTAGAGTTACTAATGCTCATACAGGTCCGATTTTCTTAACTTACCGCGATAATGCTGAAATTAATGCAATCGTAGAAAAAACTGTTAAAGAATCTCCTGATAATGATTTGGTTGCTGCTGATGGTATTCGTCATCAATCATGGTTGGTCAAAAACGAAGATGATGCAGCTAAAATTCAATCAATTCTCGCTGCTGTTGATTATTTCTACGTTGCTGATGGCCACCATCGCTCTGCTGCTGCTGCAATAGTTGGCCGCGAACGTCAAAAAGCTAATCCTAATCACAGCGGCAACGAAGAATACAACTTCTTCCTTGCTGTTCTTTTCCCTGCTAGCCATTTATATATTATGGACTATAATAGATTAGTTAAAGACTTGAATGGCAATAGCGATGAAGAATTCATGAACAAAATGAATGAATTGTTTGAAATTAAAGAAGCCGCAGGAATGTATAAACCTGAAGCTAAAGGCAAAATTGGAATGTATATCAATTCAAAATGGTATGAATTGGTTATCAAACCTCATTTGTTCGTTGCAGATCCTGTTGATAATTTGGATGTAGCTATTCTTCAACACCATGTTTTAGATCCAATTTTAGGTATCGAAGATCCACGCACAAGCAAGAGAGTTGACTTTGTGGGTGGTATTCGTGGTTTGGAAGAATTAGAAAAACGCGTTAATTCAGGCGAAATGAAAGTAGCTTTTGCAATGTATGCTACTTCTATCGAAGAATTGATGGCTATCGCTGATGCTGGCAAAATTATGCCTCCAAAATCTACTTGGTTCGAACCTAAACTTAGAGATGGTATGTTTGTTCATTTCTTAGATTAGTTTTATATTTTTTTTGCATGAATGAGGCTGAATTTCAGCCTCATTTTTTTTATTATTTGAGACTTATTCATATTTTTGCTTTTTTATTTATCATTATGGATTATTGATGAAGGTTTTAATTACTCAACTTGGCTGCATTGGAGATATGATTTTGCTTACTCCTTTGTTTGTTCAAATTAAAAATGATTATCCTGATGCTTTAATTGATTTAATTGCTAGCAAGACTAATCATCATGTAATTGATTATCATCCTCTAATCAATCATGTTTTTATTTTTGATAAATCTCCTTCTAAACTGCTCAAATTCATTTTTGATATTCGAAATATTAAATATGATATTTATATTGATCCTAAGGATCATATTTCTACCGAATCTAGAATAATTGCTAAAATTTGCAGAGCACAAAAAAAAGTAGGTTTCCAAAAGGATAATGATAAAATTTTTTCGAATATTATTCCTTCAGATAAAGATAATTTTTTCAGACATTCAGTTCATAGAAATTTGAATGCAGGCAAAATTGCCGGGTTTTCTAATAATAGTCTTATAAAACCTAAATTATTTCCTGGAACTGATTCCATTAATTACCTAAATCATTTTATTAATACTGAAGCTATTAACAACTATATTGTGATAAATTTGTCTGCTGGTGGACCTCATAGAATTCCTGAAACTAATTTTTGGAAAGATATTGTTAAATACTTGTCAAAAATCAATAAGCAAATAGTCCTTTCCTATGTTGGAGCAGAATCTGAAATTGCAGACGAATTATCAACAATATCTAAAAATGTAATAAAATTTAAGTCGAGAAGCATTAATGATGTAACTGCATTGATATCAAAAGCAAGTTTGCTTATTTCACCCGATACTTCATTAATTCATATTGCATCTGCTTTTGATACACCTGTGATTGGTTTATACGAAGATAAGCAAGCAAATATCAATAAATTTTTGCCATTGAGCAGCAACAACCACATTATTATTAATTCAAATCATGAGATTGGTTTAAAAGAAATACATTCAGAATCAGTCATTAATATTTTACGTAAAATAGGATATTAAAATGGAAAAAGTTAGATGTCAATGGTCTTTAGGAACTGAAAATTTAAAACATTATCATGATACAGAATGGGGCGTGCCACTCCATGATGACAATAAATTGTTCGAATTTCTCGTGCTTGATGCATTTCAGGCTGGCCTCAGTTGGTCTACAATTTTGAATAAAAGAGAAAATTTTAGAAAAGCACTTGATGGATTTGATGCTGAAGCAATCGTAAATTATAATCAAACCAAAATTGATGAATTAATGCAAAACGCTGGAATCATAAGAAATAAATTAAAAATTGAATCTACTATTTCTAATGCCAGATCATTTTTAGAAATTAAATCTAAATTAGGAAGTTTTGATAATTATATTTGGCAATTTTCTGACGGAAAACCCATTG
>CAZBNQ010000207.1:0-5773 GCA_964493035.1 uncultured Hyphomicrobiales bacterium
ATATTATCAATTATTTAAGACATTTCAAAATTTTTTATTTATTTGTTGTTTTATATTGATTTACCAAGCATCTAATTTTTAATAATAGACATCTCAAAAAAAAACTTGGGATTTCCCAAGTTTTTTTATCATTTTATTTCTTTTCTTCGTACGGATATTTTTCCTTGCACGAAGGGCAATTAAGATATTTTTCATATCCATCATCGACTTTTTTAAATCTAACTTCCAGATATTTGCTACCGCATTTTGCACAGTCCTTCATTATCGGCTCATAATTTGTCAGATAATCGCAATCAGGATAACGCGAGCATCCCCAGAATTTTTTCTTACTCTTAGGGCTATATCTTTCCAACAAGTTTCCTTCATTACATTTTGGACATTTAATTGCCGATTTGATTTGCTTAATTCCTTTACATTTTGGATAAGCAGAGCAACCATAGAACTTGCCAAATCTGCCTTCGCGCAATAGCATTTGGCTTCCACATTCATCGCAAAAGACTCCTTCTGCTATCACAGGTTCTTTCTTTTCTTTAGCATCCATTTCGCCTTTGGGCAGTGGTTTTGTATTGGAGCAATCAGGATAGTTCGAACATCCCAAGAACCTACCTTTGCGGCTAACTCTTATCATCATTTCCCCACCGCAAAGCTCACATTTAATTGCATTATTATCGCTTTGGCTCTCGGCATTTTTCAATGATTTGCTAAATGGATTATAAAAGTCATTCAACATATCGAGATATGTTTTAGTACCTTCTGCAACCAAATCTAGTTCTTCTTCCATTTCTGCAGTAAAGTCAACATTGAAAATCTCAGGAAAATGTTGAACTAATATATTATTTACTTCCACACCAAGTTCGCTTGGCATGAATGCTTTCGATACTAATTCTACATATTTTCGATCTAAAAGAGTAGAAACAATCTGAGCATAAGTGCTTGGTCTGCCTATTCCCAATTCATCCAGCTCTTTTACTAATGATGCTTCATTATATCTTGGCGCAGGCTTAGTAAATGATTGATTTGAATCTGCTTTCTTTAGATCTAAATCTTGTTTTTCTTTCAAATTCTTTGGTAAAATTGTAGAAGACTCTTTAGCTTCATTTTGTTCGGCTTTGTCTTCTTTAATATCATCATATATTGCAAGAAATCCCTTAAATACAATAACTGATCCACTTGCTCTAAACATAAATGAATCGCTTTGAATATTGACTGTAGTCTGGTCTAAAACAGCAGGAGCCATTTGAGAAGCCAAAAATCTATTAAAAACCAGTTCATACAATGCATATTCATCTTTCGACAAGTGCTTTTTAACATTAGATGGTGCATAATCCATACTAGTAGGGCGCACTGCTTCGTGTGCATCTTGAACATTTGATGATTTTGAACTGTAAACCGGAATTTCATCAGGCACATACTCAGCACCATAACTCGATTGGATATATTCACGTGCTGCAGTCTGAGCATCAGGGCTGATACGCACTGAGTCAGTTCTCATATATGTAATCAAACCCACTGCACCTTCATCACCGAGATTAATACCTTCGTAAAGCTTTTGAGCAACTTGCATTGTCTTTTTGTTTGAAAAGCCTAATCTGCGCGAAGCTTCCTGCTGTAGCAAGCTGGTAGTGAATGGTGATGCTGGCTTGCGTTTTACCTGCTTTTTGCTTATATCTGCAATTTTATATTTTTCTGATTTTACTCTTTTGAGCAAATCTTTTACTTGGTCTTCATTTTTGATATAATTAGAAAGTGCTAATTTTTCATCTATTTTCTTTTGTTCATCTTCATTTTCAGATTTTGCAGAGCCTTCAGGATTCTTAATTTGATTTCCATCGAAAGCAACTAAGCGTGCTTTGATTATATCAGCAGTTTCGGTTGCAAATTCAGCATTAATAGACCAGTATTCGATTGGCTTGAAATTGGATATCAATGCTTCTCGTTCGCAAATCAAACGAAGAGCTACAGATTGAACCCTACCTGCAGACAAAGTTTTTGAAGTTTTGTCAAGCATAGCTTTAGATAGGAAAGGTGAAATCTGGAAGCCAATAAGCCTATCCATAACTCTACGAGCTTGCTGCGACATAAATACATTTTCGTCAATATCTCTCTGCTCGCTTATACCACGTTTAATACCGGTCTTAGTAATTTCATTAAAAATTACTCTTTTAATATTTTCATTATTAGATTTCACTTCTTCAGCAATATGCCAAGCAATAGCCTCGCCCTCGCGGTCGGGGTCGGTTGCGATTAATACTTGCTCGCTTGAGGAAGATAATTGCTTCAATTTTTTTATAACTTCGGCTTTACCACTAATTGTTACATATTTTGGTACAAAGCCCTTCTCTATATCCACACCGAGTTTGAACTTGTTCAAATCCTTAATATGCCCTACTGATGCTTCGACCACATAATCTTTGCCTAAGTATTTATTTATAGTCTTGGCTTTAGCCGGCGACTCCACAATAACTAACTTCTTCTTTGCCATTATATATCCTTATTTATACCTTTTTCATTTCAAAGAATTCTATTGACGGATTATCATTAGAAAAAAATGTAAATATCGCCAATTCCGAAAAATAAATTTAAGAAAATTTTCTCTTATAAAAATAGTTCAAATTAAATAATGAATGAAAAATGTAAAAATGATGCTTTTTTCTCATTTTTATTTTACTTAAGTTTGGATTGTGGATTGTGTCAAAAATGAAGAAAATATTCAATAAACTAATGAATTTTTTTCGAAAATTAATTGAAAAGTTCTCATCCGAGCATTTTTTCCCGGAGTTTCATCCTCTAGATACTTTAAAAGATAATCGTAACAGCGATTATGGAATGATAATCACAAGCATTTTTCTTGGTATTGGTATCGGCGTTTTTGTTGCTATTTTTCATTTGGCTATGGAAATGGTCGAAGTCGGTGTTAAAGCTATAAACAAATCTTATGGTCAATTCCAATTTGCTGATTTCTTAATCATACCTTTTATTGCTGCTTTTGGCGGATTGATGATTGGTATTCTCAAAAAAACACTTTTCAAAGATGCTACTATCGAAAACTTAAACACTGTTGTTAGTGCATTAGTATTTAATGAAGGCAAAATTGATTGGCGCAATTCCATCAAATCTATTATTTATGCAGCCCTATCAATTGGTACTGGCGGCGGTGCCGGTCGCGAAGGTCCTACAATTGTTTTAGGTGCATCATTAGGTTCGACTATTGCTCAAATTTTAAGATTAAAACCCGAACGAACCGAGACTTTATGTGGTGCTGGAGCTGCTGCTGCTATTAGTGCAATTTTCAATGCTCCTATTGGTGGGATTATTTTTGCTTCTGAAGCTATTATTGGAGATCTTAGCATTCGTTCTTTTGTTTCTCTTGTTGTTGCTTCTGTTTTTTCAACTGCCACTACAAGATTTCTCGCCGGTGATTCGCAACTATTAGTTGCTCCTGCTCAGACTTCAGTCAATCCATTAGACTATTTATTCTTAAGTATAGCAGGTATTTTGAGTGGATTTGTTGCATTGTATTTCCTTAAATCTTATAAAATTACTGCAAAGATAGTAAGCAAAAAGCTTATTAAAGTACCGGAAATTTGGAAACCTGCAATCGGTGGATTTATGGCTGGCACTCTTGTAGTAATGCTTCCTACTATGCTCGAAACTACTTATTCTCCAATTAATAATGCTATTGCAGGCAACGGCTGGCAATTAGCTCTAGGTTCTATTTTCGAACCTCTACTCAAATATTTCAAAGGCAATAATGTTTTGATTGTCTGGATGCTTGCTGCTGGATTTACTATTATTTTCAAACCAATTTCAAATGCTGTTACTTTAGCCAGCGGTGGAGCCGGCGGAACATTTGCCCCATCTATTAAAGCCGGTGTTATGTTTGGTTTTTGTTTTGGTATCTTACTCGATTTTATTTTTCCGAATACTAATCCAGGGCTATATGCTATAGTTTGTGGTGGTGCTGTATTGGCAGGAACTTATCAAGCTCCATTGGCTGGAGGCATTATCCTTTTCGAAATCAGTAAAAACTATGATTTGATACTACCTTTGGTTCTTTCTTCGGTTTTTGCATCATTTATTATTCAAAAATCTAAAGTAAGAACCTTCAATGCGCTTCAAAAAGAATTAGTCGATGACGATGAAAGAATGCATCCTGTATTGAATATTTTTAGAAAGATAAATCAGAAGTCCGGCAAGGCAGAATAATTGTGAATTTCGAGCCTTCGCCCGGATAACTGTCTATTACAATTTTGCCTTGGTGCATATCTATAAATTCTTTGCTTATTATCAATCCAAATCCAGTGCCCTTTTCGTTGTTTGTGCCGGGAGTAGATTGGCTTTTCTCAATTTTAAACAAGTCTTCGAGCACTTGTTTTTTCATACCTACTCCAAAATCCTTAATTGAAATTGTTACTTCATCTGGATTCCGTTCCGCAGCAATCTGAATTATTCCTCCTGTATAGCTATACTTTACTGCATTCGACAATAAATTTCTTATCACTGTCGAAATCATATTTTCGTCTGCATATGCATGAATATCTTCTGCTAATAACAATTCAAAAATTATTTTCTTTTTGTCTGCAAATTGCTTTATCAGCAGAATATTATTATTTATTACATAATTTAATGAAAACTCGACAGGATTGAACTCAATCCTCTTTGATTGTGTGCGAGACCACAACAATAAATTATCCAACAATTTATAAAGATGCTTTAGTGAACGATTTATATTATTATTGGCATCATTAATCAACTGAAGATTCATTTTGTCAAAATTTGCAACAATCAAATCGCTTGAAAGCAAAGCTGCATGCACCGGATTTTTCAAATCATGCGCAATCAACGATAGAAACTTTTCTTTAGTTCTATTCGCTTCTTCGAGCATAGTCTTAGACTCAAGTAATTCATCTTTTAAAATCAATAAATTATTCGCATCATTAGCAATTGTTTCATTCATCTGAAGCAATTCATCATTTGTCATTTTTAAATGATTTTCTATTAGAATTTTTTCTTCAATCTGTTGTTGTAAGTCTTTCATTACAGACTGCAATTTAGCGGTTCTTTCTTCTACTAATGCTTCAAAATTTTTGTTCAATCTGTTTATTTCGTCTTCTCTCTGCTTCAGTTCAGTAATATCAGTAATAACAAGTAGCAGCATTTCTTTATTATCAACGTAGATTTTTTTCAGCTTAGAAAGCCCAATGAAACATTGCCCCTTGCTATTACTGATTTCTGCTATAAATTTTATTTCTCCTGCCAAAATCACTTTAGCAATGGCATCATAAAAGTCAAATTCTTCATTGATTTTACTTATATAATTTGTTATTTTATCATCATTTAGTAGCTTGCCGAAGTATTCTTTAGCAGTTCGGTTTGAATCGATTATTTTTGCATTATGATCTATCACCAATGTTAAATCAGGAAGTGAATCAGATAGGCTTTGCATATACTGATTCAATCCTTCCACATTTTTGGATAATTTGCTTATTCTCCTGATTGTAATCCAATGAGAAATTATCAAAAGAATAATAAAAGTAATACTTATCAATGACATAGGAATTGCCATTTTTAATATTGGCTTCATCAATTCTTTGTTGCTAATCGCAATACCAAATATCAAGTTAGGATATATCTGTTTGAAAAAGATTTCGTGAGATTCTCCCTCTACTAAAGCATTTACAGATTCAGTTTTTATAGACTCAGTTGCAATTATGCTATTAAATTTGTCTAACCATTCGATTTGTTTAATTTGAGTATACTTATTAGTCGAATC
>CAZBNQ010000208.1:0-5752 GCA_964493035.1 uncultured Hyphomicrobiales bacterium
GTCAACTTCCAAGTTGGGCTCAGAATAGGTCTCTTTAATTATTAAGATTTTGATTTTAGATTAATAACAAAAGCTGGATCGATATCTTTTGGTTCAGCTTTTGTCATTTAATCTGTAAATTTTATTAAATTCAGTATCTATTATTTGCAAATAAGAAAAAAATTGCTATTTTTGTATTCCTGATTTTGACATCAGGATGACTTTTATAAAGTCAGGGGCCCTTAGCTCAATTGGTTAGAGCGCCGGACTCATAATCCGTCGGTTGGGGGTTCAAGTCCCTCAGGGCCCACTAAAGTCGAACTTTTGGTTCGGCTTTTTTCATTTTTATCCTCTTCTTTTCTCTAACACATATAAATCTATAATAATAAACAAACCGATCAAAGTGCTTGCTGCCACAAATATTGTTAGCCCAATGAAGAATAATGTAATGCCGCTAAATATTGATATCAACCATACGACAAAAATCGTAATGTTGATTAATCCGGAAAATACATACAAAAAGTTATAAAATTTACTCGATTTAAATTTCTTTGAAATTAACCTTATAGCTATCGAGACTAATCCGATTAGACCGAAAAAGAAAATGCTTAATACAAAATATGCAATCACCATAAATCCTTCAGTCCAAGAACTGTTTTTTGATAATAATTGAATCAAAGGATATAAAACCCATATAATAATGATGAATAATGATAGACTAACCCATTTGAAATGATTCTGCTCCATATTTTTTGCTCTTTACAAATCAAATAAACCACAGAAAATTAAGTAAATAAAATAAGCATTATTAGTATCATCTTTATCAATTTTTTTTTATTCTCTTATATTTTTACTACATAGCCTTAAATTTAGCATCCAAATCATTGATTTCTGGCAAGATATTTGATTGTGTTTCTTCAATTATTGGCTTAATTGCCTAAATATTAACGGGTTGGAAATTTTCTGCGAGGACGTTTTGACTCTCAATATTAAAAAGTACCTTTCGGGTATAAGTATTTCCGGTATAATATTAGCCGGATTATTGGTCTATTTAGTGATCGCTGTATGGCATTTTTTCGAGTTTAAGAGCCGTACCGATACTATGCTCGACCTCATTGAGCATTCTGCCCGCACAGATGTCAATTCGATTTATCGATTTGCAGAAGCAGCTAACTCTCTGCTTAGAGACAAATATGACTGAGCACTTACCAAAGCAGAATCCACTTTTATTCGCAATAAATTCTTTGATGCTAGATTTTTCAAGTCACATCAAATTAATCCAAATTCAAAGAATCTGCCCGATTTTATTGACAACAAAGATCAAGACTCTCCAAAACTTGCCGAGATTATTTCAAATGCTTCTGGTATGGATGCGATGGTATATCGCCGCATCAATCCTGAAGGAGATATGGAACTGATTTCTTCTTTCGGTAGAATTAATTTAAAAAATTCTGGCAATTCTATTATTAGATCAATTAGCAACGATAATAATCCTAACTATATTATCAAAAGTATTTTTATTGGTCAAACTCCTTTCAGCACTTTTGAATTTGAAAACAAAGTGTATTCGGCTGTTTATAGAAAAATTATCAACAAAAAAGGTATTGTTGTTGGTATGTATGCCCTTGTTTATTGCTTGAGCGACTTTATTCCTTTCGATAAGATTTCCAGCCTTGCTAGTCCAATCAATAAAATGTATGTTGTGGATTCCAACAGCAAGACAATGGTCGAATATATTGACAATAGCAACGAAAAATCAAGCTTGAGCATGAATAAAAAAGTAGAAAATATCATGCGCAGCTCTAATTCAATTACTCACGGAGAAGTCATTAAGCTGATGCAATCAGCTTCAAATCTTAAAGATTCATCTTCGATGACTGTCATAAGTTACTACAAACCATGGCGCTGGATTATTGCATCAGAATATAAATTAGGCGATTTTCATGATAGAAATCAATCATTCAAATCCATGCAGATAAAATTATTCATTTTTGCTTTTTCAATCATTTTCATACTTGTTTTAATATATTGGCTTATTATTTCTAAGATTAACGAAAAAATTGAAACAAAACAAAAGGAAATAATGATTTTTACTAACATGCTTTCCGAAGACTTGGTAGACGAAGCATTAATTAATAATGAAACTCCAAAAATCAATACCAGCAACTTCTTTGATGAAGTTCCGCAAAACTTAAAGAAAATTGCTTTTGCTATTAAAGATTTAAAAGCTGATAAAGATGATTTGATTGAAATGCTCGATAATTTAAAATATCAGTTACTTAATCACTTAAATAAAAATGAAGTTGTAAGCAATTTGCATGAAACATACATTCATAAAACAACCCAAAAGTTTGAGCACGTAAAAAATATATTCATTAAGCTTAATGGTTTGGTTGATAATTTTTATAACGATTACGACAAAAACATTTCTTCGATAATCCACAAAACCAATATAAGTGCAAAAGCTAACAGCGAAAAAAATACACCAGAAATCATGACTCTAAAACTGACAATTATTAGAGACAAAATAGATAAAATCTTGATGGAAGCATCCAATCTAAGATATATTTCTGAACAATCCAACATGCTTTCGGTCAATACTTCGATTATTGCCGAAAAGACTGGACTAAAAAAATTAGATTCTATAAGCACTGATATGCTTAAAATTGCAGATAAAGCTGCAAATTCTTTAGATCAGTTCCAGTATTTAATTTCAGAATTGCATAATTCTTTAGAATCATGCGAAAATGATTTTAAAACAGGTAAAGTTAAAATTGCAAATGATTCATCAGACAATTTAGGCAGCGATCTCCATATAGTGCTCGAAAACAATGCCTTCGTAAAAGCTCAACTGACTGAATTAAAACAATCGACAGGCAAAATGAACGAACCTATCGACGAAATTCAGACTCTGATTAAAGATGTCTATAATAGTTATAATTCTATAATCAAAAATATTCAAAATTGTATTTCATTAATCGAGAAGTAATGATGAAACCGGTATATAACAAGCTGAATTTCAGCAATGCTAAAATAGTTGAAACTATTCTTTCGCCAATCAATCGTATTGCTGAATTAGAAACCGGATCGAGTGTAGAATCCAAAGAATTACAAATTGGAGAAAGCCTTTCCAAACTGATTGCGTTTAGTTTGGGCGAAAGAAATTTCATGATTGATCTTGCTTCGGTCGATGAAGTTGCTTTTTTCAAAAATCCTGTCGAGGAAACTAATTTCAATAAATTTGTAAAGGGTGTGTTTGTTCATAACGACGAAATCATCCCATTAATCTCATTAGAAAGCATTATTGGAATAGACAGTTGCGAGCCATATTCTCAGATGATTATTATCGAAGATGATATTTCGAGCATGAAGTATGCTTTTGGTATAAATTATTTATATCCAATTATGAATATTGAAAATTTAAGAAACATTGTATCAACAAAATTTGATGAGGACTCGATTATCAATGGTGTTTATTTATCCGATTCCTCAGCTTATGGATTAATCAATCATATTAATTTAAATAGTTTGATAAGACAATTAGCCGATGAGTACTAAACAAAATAATATTACTAATATTATTTCTTTCATGGATTTGATTAGTCCCGAATCCGGATTGATCGAAACATGTCTTATCGATTATGAACGATTTCTCAACATCAATCTACTCGAAAAAGCCAGAGAATCCATTCTCAAATTGAAATTGGCTGCCGAGGAAGCAAAACTAAAAAATGGAGTTAGAGTACTCGACGAAGAATACAAAATATTAGATCTCGCATGCTCCGAACAATTAGAACTCAACACCAAAGATATTGACATAATATTAAGAGCAAACGATATTTTCGTAGTGATGCTCGAATTTGAAGCAGATGAGATTGAAGAAATGTTTCAAAGCGAAGAAGTGATTATAAATGAATATATTAAATCACTAAAGAAAATTTCTATTCCATCACGAATCAAAAAATATTCGCCCAAAAAGAAAGCTGAGGAAATCAAATCTCAACAAGCTGCCCAAGCTATAGTGCGCGAAGATAGCAAACCTGAAGAAGAAATTAAAAAAGAAAAAGAAACCGAACAAATCAGACTCTTGCTCAGTTCTTCCTCCGAAATTATTGCTGATAAATTATCTGATAGGGAAATCAACAGCGAAGACGTTCAGATTATTATTGAAGAAAGCAAATCAATTGCTGCAACAGCTAATAATGCCGGTTACCAAAAAGTATTTGAACTCGGCAGGGCAATGCAAGAGCTATTTGTAGCTTACTCTGAGGGAATTATCAATATAAGCGAAGGTCAAATCGGAAAGCTTAGACAAGCTATACACTTCCTCAAATCGATACCTTTAGAAAATTACCAAACTTTATTAGACAAATTAAGCGAGCAATCTCTTGAAATTGATACTTATATCGATTCGATGAAAGAATTTATCGACGATGCTGTTTCTGGTATTGATATTTCTTTTGCTACGCATAATTTAATCAAACCCGAGCATAAAAGTTCGAAAATAAAACCACCGGAAAATCTATTTAGTTTTAATGAATTGATTGATAATATTAATCAACTTTATTCAGTCAATAACAGTCATAAATTAAATTCTCTTAAGTTGAGCAAAATAAAGTCAGGCTTAAGAGAGCTTCAATTTATGGCAAACTCGACAATTTTCAACTTAGCTGAGACAGATTCAAAAGCGCTTGAAATTCTGAAAAACACATCCGAAAAAATATTAAGCATGATAAGTGAAATTGATGAGATAAGTATTGAACACAATGCTTCAATCAAAAAATCTTCCGACTCACTCAAGCGCAGCCACAGAATGTTATATAATCTACGTTCGTATTCATTTGCAGATATAATTGCAGGTATTGATGAACTAGTTTTGGAGATTGCAGAGTATTCATCAAGAAAAGTAAAACTCGAAATAATTGGCGCCGACGTAAGAATAGGAGCAGAATCCGCTGCCAAAATTGAAAAATTACTTCCCGAATTGTTGAGAAATGTTATAATCAATCAGATTGAATCACCTGATGAGCGGATAAATATCGGCAAAAAACCATACGCAAAATTAAAAATATCGGCAGTTCAAAACTCAGGTCAACTAAAAATCATCTTAAGTGATGATGGTTATGGCAAAAATGCTTCTATATTAGCCGAGCAATATGCAGAACATATTGATAATATCAGAAAAGCCGGAATTGGATTGGAGTTTGAATCAAAACACAATCAAAAATGCAAGATAATTCTCACATTAGCCGATAAATATTCAATACAGCATGTATTGATTTTCAATTTGGCATCAGAATATTTTGCAATCGATATTTCTGAAATAGATAGCATTATAGATATAAAAAATAATATATCGGATTATAAAGAGATATATACAATTATTCCTAATGAGCTTTTCAGCAAAAAGGAAACCAACAAAGCACTAAGCCAGGCAGCAATAATAAAGCGAGAAGACAAACAATATGCAATATGTTTCGAAAGCTTTATGACAGAAGCAGAATTAAGCTCAAAACCCAAACAAGCGTTTATGAAGAGAAATCCCTTTATAATTTATTCAGGGACTTTCAACGACAAGTTAGCACATGTTTTAGATATCTCTAAAATCATAAGAGACCACAATAAGAATCAATCCTAAAACAATAAAATCAACTTTAATCCTTTTTAAGCTATACTAGGGTAATCAATTAATATTTTGTTATTATTTAATATGTGATATTATATCAAATATATTAAAAATCAATATTACTAGTAATTAAATAATTAATATTTT
>CAZBNQ010000209.1:0-5738 GCA_964493035.1 uncultured Hyphomicrobiales bacterium
TTTTTTTCTTTGTTTACTCCAACACAAATCTATATAAGAAATTTAGCTAATATATTAAAATTTCATATAAACTTTTCCTAATCCTTAGGCTAAATATTTTACATTAATTCCTTATAATACTTACATATATTTTTATAATCGCAATATTGGCAAGCTTTGTTTTTATCAGGCTTCTCTTCAAAATTTCCTTGGGATATTTTGTCTGTTATGGCTTTTGCATTATTAGCTATGTCGTTGAGCCATTCTCTTTGTGAATCTTTAGCTATTTGAAGAATTTTTTTTCTAGTCTTCTTTGGTATTAATTTTTCTCTCAATTCAAAATATGTAGAAACTAATTCCATATTATTTTTATTAGACTTTAGCGAATAGTAAACTCCACCTGCCGGAAATAATATTTTATCATATTCATTTTTCAGCAGTTTTTCTGCTGCTAATAAATACATTGGTATTTGGAAAGACTCTCCGTCAATAATTGCTTTATCTGAGTGCTTCTCTTGTATTTTTGTCTTATAATCTGCTACTAAAAATTCTGTAATATCATCAGAAATTTCAATTCTATCGATTTTACCTTTCAATTTTAGCCCATTATCCAATGTTAAATATTTGTTCTTAGCATCAGAAAAATTATACTCAAAGAATGCCGGTGAAAAAGTCCATCCTTGACTAATCCTTTCTAATTCCCTATTTAACCAATAATGGAGAAGTCCGGTATTAAGTGAATCTCCTTTTATATTTTCCTTTTCGATATTGAATATTGGATGATCAAAGTCATATTTTGTCAATACCTCGTCGGCAGTTTCCAATAATAAAGTATAATACTTTTCTCTTTTATTCACGTCAAGTTTTATTGGTGACTTATCATTAATATTTTCTATCACTGCTACTCTCTTGTAAAAATAATTTAGAATAGAGTGCAAAATATTACCGATTTCCAATGGTGAGAAAAACAATTCCAAGTCTTTTTCTTGATTGATTCTTAATACTCTATTATAGTAATATTTAAGTCCACAAGACGCATATTCTTCAATTTCTGTCACTGAATATGCTTTGTTTTTAAAATTATCTAATACTTCTTGTTCCTTTTCAGACAATCCTTCTAAAATTGTGTCGTGCTTTTTATTTTTATTAAGTTTTTCTTTAATAATTTCATGCAAAAGATTTATTTCATATAAACTTATAAAGTCGAGATGACTCACTTTAAAACTCTCATTTTTAAATTTATTCAGCAGATACTCTGCTTTTTCCATAATATATTCAGATTTTTGAGTTATAGCGTCAAACCATTCAATCTCTTTCAATTGTTTTTTCTGATGCTCATCAAGTTTTTCATTTTGAACTGCAATTTTGAGTTGAACCAAATCAAAATGCATTGATATCTTATTATCCTTTATTTCATCAATATCAGTTATTTTAAACAATGAATTTATAAAAGGCGAAGCAACTAATTCCTCGTTATTATATAAACTTGGATAGCTTATATAAATCATTTGTTTTGAATTATCAAGCATTTCCTTATTATTAGTCAAAAATTGATAAAAAAGTACTTTTTCTGATTCTAAGTGTCTATCTTCAGAATTTGGAAGTTGCTTGCCTAAGAATGAATCAGTGCGGAATGGAAGTGGAAACTTTCCATCATTTGCACCACATAATATAGCTACAGAAAAATTCAAACCACGTGTTTGCTCTATCGAAGTGATTGTAACACCATAACCGGGTTTTTCTCTGATCTGATATTTTTCGCCTGATACAGCCACTTTCAATTTTTCGATAAAGTCAGAAAATTTTAATACTGCATTATTGCTTCTCTCTGCAGTAATTGCAGTCAATTCATCTAAAACTTCAATAAATTTTTGTAGAGCGCGAGCATCTTTTTCAGCCTCTTCAATCAATTGAAGATTTTCTATATGCGAAAATTCTTCTTTTTGATTTATTACTTTATCGAAGAATTCTATCACGTTTTCTTTGATATTCAATCCGATAATGATCTTTTCTTTAATCAAATTGTTTATCTGACTCGGAGTGTACTTTTCATCTGTCCAATTGATTTTATTTAATAAACATTCGAAATCCTTATTGAAAATTTCAATACTCTCCAAATCCTTCTGGGCTTGATAAATCTCAATTTCATCGTCCGAATAGTTTTTTTTGTATTCTATAAGATTCTTATATTTAGTACTCAAATAATTAAGGTCAGCAATCCATTTTTTTCTGCCACCACGTTTGTTACCGCCAAAAAGCCTGTTTTCTCTGCAAATTTTCAAGAAATTTGAATAATTAATTTTATCACCACTATCATGACTAAACTCAAGATAAGAGCTTTTTAACATTTTAGATAAGTCATCAAATGCCCATCCCTTGTTCACTACATCAAAAACTGAAAAAATCGCAGTAATTACTGATGAATTTTTTAATTCAAATCTATCGCTAATATTTAAAGGAATTGAATTAACACTGAAAATCTCGCGAAACAAATCAGAATATTCTGATGGATTTCTCATGCAAATAACAATATCAGCAAGATCAATTCTTTGCTTTATGTGTAAATATTTAACTAATTTGGCAATTGTTCTTACTTCATCGTTGATATTTAAAGTCTTTAATACTTTGATTTGCCCACCAAATCCGGAATATTGGTAATCCTTTTCAGAATTAAATAACCATCTTTTCAAATATACTGATTTTGAGGAAGTAAAATCATTTTCAGGATTTAATTGATTGATATTAGTTTCTATACTTGGTTCAAAAATTGTAGCATCCGAAAAACCTGATCCAACAAGCTTGATTACAGCTTCTTTCATATTGCCAAACAATGGACCATTAATTTCGGTGTAGTCTAATATTATCGAACTTGGCAAAGATGAATATGCTAAATATGATAAAAATTCAATTTCAGGTAATTTGAAATCTGTGAATCCAGAAAACATAATAATTGAATTAGGATTGAAAAAATCATCGATAGGCAGTTTATTTTTTGAACCGCTTATAGTCAATCCCGAAGCAGTCTGAATACTACAATTTTGTTGAATATATTGTTTTAGTTCTTTATTGAGTCTTTGAATTAAAGAAGGGCTGTCTTTTAGTTCTTCGCCCAGCAATTCTTCATATTTTGCATAAAGAGTAGCAATATCAAAAAGTCTGTCTTTATTGGTAATTCCGCCAAGAATTGGATTAAAACTATCTTCCGGATTAAAATTCAGACAATCTTCAAACATGCTATTAGGGCTTATTCCATCTTCTTTTAGACCAATTATTATAGAATCTAATTTTTCAATTATTCCAATAGAGGATTTATTTGTTTTGCTCTTAAAATATTTCAACTCGGCTTTTTCATAAGCTTCCTCCATTAGAGTAAGTCTATAAGCATCTGAAATAGTACGACCAGGATTAAATTCAAATAAAGAAAAATAGCATTTATTCACAAAAGTCTGAAAAGTATAAAATTTTACATTAGAAACAGGTTTTCTATATTTATTAAAATATTTACGAATAAAATCTTTTTCGAGTTTTCGCATAAATTTGCCGGTAGGCACAATAACAACAGCAGACTCTGGAGTATCATTATCAATCGAAAAATCAATAAGATTATCGATAGATTTGGGCATTTCATCCAATTTAAAATTAGAATTAAAAATAATATGAGGCATAATTATCTTCCAAAATAAATCAATAATGCAAAATACAATATTCAGAAATTATAAACAAATATAGAAAAAACTAAAATTGATTAAATTATTTACAAAAAAAATAGTAAATTAGCTAATCGTATTTTTTATTAACAATTTAAAATCGACTATTCCTAAAGGAGGGCTAAATGCCTCAAACTATGGTCCAAAAAATCTTGGCTAAAGCAGCTGGAAAGCCAAGTGTCGAAGTTGGCGAAGTACTCGAACCCAACGTAGATTTAGCTATGTCTCATGAAAATGCTGCATTAGTAATAAATCAATTTGCCGAAATTTATAATGGACTCGGCAAACCTGCAAAAGTATGGAATCCAAACAAAATTGCTATTATTTTCGATCACAGAGTTCCTGCAGAAAGTAAAAAGACAGCTACTAATCAAAAGAAAATTAGAACTTTTGTAGCTGAACAAGGAATAACAAAATTCCATGATATACGCGGCGATGAAGGTGGTATCTGCCATCAAATCCTTCCCGAAAGTGGTTATGTTATGCCTTCTTATGTGGTTGTTGGCACTGATAGCCATACAACTACTCATGGTGCAATTGGTGCTTTCTCTTTTGGCATCGGTGCTACCGAAATGGCATCTGTTTGGGCACTTGGTCAAGCTTTAAATATTGAGGTTCCACCTACTATTAAAGTTATCATTAATGGCAATTTGCCTAAATATGTTTTGCCAAAAGATATTATTCTTCATTTGATTGGCAAGATTTCTGCAGAAGGTGCAAACTTTAAAGTTTTGGAATTTCATGGCGAAGCTATACGTAATATGAGCACTTCTGGCCGCCTCACAATTTGTAATATGAGCGTCGAGGCAGGTGCTACCTCGGGTATTGTGCCTCCAGACGAAGAAACAGTAAGATATTTGAGAGAAGAAGCCGGATATAAAGGCGAAATTGATATGACTCAATCAGATCCGGATGCTGTCTATGATCAAATCGTTGAAATCAATGCTTCAGAATTGACTCCTCAAATCGCTTGTCCTCACACCGTAGATAATGTAAAACCTATTGCTGAAGTGGAAGGTATTAAAATTGACCAAATAGTAATTGGATCTTGCACTAACGGAAGATTAGACGATTTGCAGATTGCTTCAGAAATATTAAAAGGTAAAAAAGTAGCTCGTGATACACGTATGCTTGTATTCCCTGCCTCATCCAGAATTTATCAAGAAGCTCTCGACAAAGGCTACATCAACGATTTGGTAAAAGCTGGTGCTGTAGTTATGAATCCGGGTTGCGGTCCTTGCCTTGGTGTTCATCAAGGTGCATTAGGCGATGGCGAAAAAGCTTTAGCTACTACTAATAGAAACTTTAAAGGCAGAATGGGCAATCCTGTTTCTGATGTCTATCTTGCTTCTCCGGCAGTTGCTGCTGCTTCTGCACTTACTGGTGTTATTACAGATCCAAGAAAAGGAGTGAACTAATATGGCAAAAGTGATTTATAAACTCGAAGATGATATCTCCACTGATATTATTTATCCCGGAAGATATATGGCTACTGTATTGCCTTCCGAAACTCCTCAATTTGCATTTGATGATATTAAAGATCTTAATAAAATGCTAAATGACGAAAAAACTGACGCCCAAAGAATTATCGTTGCCGGTAAAAATTTCGGCTGTGGTTCTTCTCGCGAACAAGCTGCTTCGACTCTCAAGGGGCATGAACTTATTATCGTTGCTCGTAATTTTTCACGTATTTTCTTACAGAATAGTATTAATCTTGGTTTACGCACTATTATTTGCCCAGATATAGATGCTGATACCGGAGATGAATTAATTATTGAAGGCGATAAACTTAAAAATATTACTAAAAACAAGGAATTTGAAGTATTGCCATTACCTAAAGCACGTCAGGCTATTGTTGATGCTGGTGGGTTGATTCCTTATACTCAAAATATTTTGAAGCAAAGACAATAATCGCTTATTGCTGCAAAATGATTTTTAAATAGTATTTTTATAACAAAGGATGCTTGATCTTTAAAAATTATTGATCGAGCATCCTTTTTATTTAAAGAATTGGATTTTTTCTTCTTGATTTTGTGATACTATTTCTTTCTT
>CAZBNQ010000210.1:0-5731 GCA_964493035.1 uncultured Hyphomicrobiales bacterium
GAAAAATTTAAATGAAAAAAAAATATGTTTGTATATACAATTAAAATTTCACATATCCTTCTTTAAAAGAAATTATTAATGATTTTATAAAAAAGGATAAAAAATGGCTGATAAAATATTTGAACCGATAAAGTTTGGCGGACTAGAATTAAAAAATAGAATTGTAATGGCTCCAATGACAAGATGCAGAGCAATTAATAACATACCAAATGATTTGATGGCAATATATTATGGTCAAAGATCAAGTGCAGGATTGATTATCACAGAGGGTACTTCTCCATCAGCTAATGGATTGGGATATTGCAGAATACCCGGAATATTTTCTGATGAACAAGTTTTAGGTTGGAAAAAAGTAGCTGAATCTGTACATACAAATGGCGCAAAAATATTTGTTCAATTGATGCATACCGGCAGGATTGGTCATGTTGCTAATCTTCCTAAAGGTGCTAAACTTTTAGCTCCGTCTGCAGTCAAAGCTGCAGGACAAATTTGGACAGATACTGATGGAATGCAAGATCATAGCGACCCAGAAGCAATGAGTAAAGAGGAATTAGAAATTACTAAAAATGAATTCGTGAATGCTGCTAAAAATGCAATTAGTGCAGGAATTGATGGCGTCGAGTTGCATGCTGCAAATGGATATTTGCTGGAACAATTTCTTTCGCCTTACTCTAATATAAGAGATGATGAATATGGTGGTTCTATTGAAAATCGTTGTAGATTTGTTTTAGAAACTGCTCAGGCTGTGGTCGCCGCTATCGGAAAAGACAGAGTCGGGATAAGAGTTTCGCCCTATGGAGTGGCAAGCGATATGAAACATTATCCGGAAATTGACCAGACCTATGCTTACTTAGCAGAAAAACTAAATGAGATTGGAATTGCTTATATTCATGTGGTTGATCATAGTGCTATGGGTGCTCCGATTGTACCAAAAGAAGTAAAATCTTTAATTAAGAGTAAATTTTCTAATACTTTGATTTTGTCTGGTGGATATCAATTAGAAGCAGCGGAAAAAGATTTGATGGATAATAATGCAGATTTGGTTGCCTTTGGCAGACCATTTATTAATAATCCGGATTTAGTGGATAGAATGAAAAATTCTTGGCCTATTTCGAATGATTTGGATACGAATACTTTCTATTCGGCGGGCGAACAAGGATATATTGATTATCCATTTTATAAATAAACAAGAAGGGCTGCTGTTCATCAGTTCAGATGAGATGCAGCCCTTAGTTTTTTCTATTTATTCAAAATTAAACTTGAAGAATAAACTTTATTTGAAGTTCGGACTAAAATAAAATAAGATCCTGAAGCTAAATTATCTAATCTAATATCAGAAGTCAATTTTCCGTTTGATATTTCAGTTCTATTGAGCTCGAAAACTTTATTTCCACTAATATCATAGATGCAAACATCTGCGAAATCATTTATTTCAGAGCATAAATCGATATTAATATAATTATTAGCAGGATTAGGACTAACCGCTAAATTGTTTGAACCGACAGTATGAATTTCAATTCCATTAATTCCAGAACTAATATCCATATAAGCGAAGCCAATACCTCCGGTAAACAAATTATTAGAGGATTTATGGATTTTAGACAGACGAGTATTAAACAGCCCGTCATTCAATGGTCTCCAAGAATTTGAACTAGTTTGGAAGAAATAAACTCCAGATGCAGTAGCAGCGACTAATACATTATTAACTATTTCAAGCGATTCGACATTAATTTTATTAGCAGCCTGAACTAATTCAAACATTTGCTGAGGTTTTTTGATAGCAATATTTTGGTCATAACCTGCACCATAAACAGTTCCGTCTTGAGCAATAACGATAGATTTGCACATCAAGCCGGGACCACTCATCCAAGCACCATCCACATAAGCTTTAATTCCATTTTTAGTGGCTATATAAACGTTTTCGTTGTAGGTAGCGATAGCATTAATAACATCAGAATTATAGCTTTCGCCAAATTCTTCAACAAATATGCCGGCTAAATTATATTTCTTTACACTTTTGCCTGTAGCAACTAAAATACTTGTTGGAGTATAAGCAAAGTCTTTAATATCTTCAGTAAACAAAGGTGTGCTGATGGTTGGAATTTTTTGCCAATTTTGGCCTTGGTCTGTCGAAAGATAAACTGCTTGGCTTAGAAAACTTGCAGCAATATAATCGTTGTAAGTTTTAATGATATTGCAATTAGTAAGTGGGATTGAAGAACCAACTGATAATTTTTTGAATGTTTTTCCTTGGTCAGTAGATTTGAATAAACCTTCAGAAGCTCCAATAAATAAATTAGATTTAGAATCACTATTGATAGTCATAATGTTTTGATCTTGCAAACCATTGCCGCAAAGAGTAGCTTGAGGATTATCGAGTTTGAACCACCAAGTATCATCATCGCTTGTGCCATAATAAACAGTATTATTTAAAACAGCAGCGGAATAGCCCGGATATACTATTGAAGAATTAATTTTTGAATAATTAGTAGAACCAGAAGGCATTCTATAAAGTCCAGAGGCACCAATGCAATAAAAATCATTATTAGAAACAAAAACGTCGAGGCACTTTTCAATTTTTGTACTTGTAATAGAAGTCAGATCTTTTGCAATAAAAGTAGAACCATCGACATATAGTCCGGCAATGCTATTGGAATTACTTACCATGCGAGAAATGTTTTTTGCAGGTTTCAAAGAAGATTTTGTCCAATTTGATCCGCCATCATTGCTTGTATAAATGGAATTATCGGAGCAAGCAGCGTAGATAGTAGACCCAATAGAGGTAAGGGCAGTAACAGCAGCAGAACCAATTGCTTTTTCTTCCCAACTTGCACCTTTATCTTTACTGAATTTCATAGGCATAGAAGCAATAAAAATAGTTCCATTATAATATAAGACGTCTGTAGTCATATTGTCGTAGACAAGAAACCATGAGTCGCCATTATTTTCGGACATATATAAACCGCCTTCGGAGATGAAAAAAACAACATTGCCGAAAGCAGCCATTCTTGTAGCAGCAATACCAGAAAGCCCAAGATTTTTGGATTCAAAATATGTAGCGCCATTGTCTGCCACAAACACACCTTGATCGTAGGTAGATATAAACACTCTGCTGGAATTTTGAGTCATAGCATAAGCCTTAGTTTTTTCCGGCATTATCTGTTTCCATTCTGCAGAGTATCCATTAACTGCTAATAAAAGCAAAATCATTAAACTTGTAAAAATTTTCATAGTAATCCTAAAATATTCATTAATAAAGTTTATAAAAGATACTAAATAATATTCTTTAATTAAAGTTTTTTTTTGAAATTTTGACTAACAATATTAAGAATATCAATGTAATTACAAAAAGGATGAAAAATTTTGTAAATTGCATTTTTACTGTGTACAATTTTGGAAGTTTTATATGGCAACTCCCGACACTCATGTAATCAAGCGTGCTCTGCTCTCGGTTTCAGACAAAACCGGTCTAATCGAATTAGCAAAAAAGCTCGAAGAGCATAATATCGAAATATTTTCGACTGGTGGAACATATAAGGCATTGAATGATGCCGGAATAAAAGTGAAAACTGTAAGTGAGCTCACCGGATATCCTGAAATTTTAGATGGTCGAGTTAAAACTCTTCATCCAATCGTTCATGCAGGATTGCTTGCCGATCTGGGCGAGGAATCTCATATTGCTCAAATGAAAGAGCATAAGTTGGAATCTATCGATCTTCTAGTAGTCAATCTTTATCCTTTTGAAAAAACATTAAACAATCCGAACTCAACACATCCAGAACTGATAGAAAATATTGATATAGGCGGGCCAACAATGCTCCGCTCCTCGGCAAAAAACTACAAATGGACTGCTGTGGTAGTAAACCCGGATAGATATCCTGAATTAATTGATTTCTTAGATAATAACGATTGCATGATTCCCGAATCATATCGTGCTTTATTAGCAGGGGAAGTATTTGCCCATACATCAAGATATGATACACTGATAAGTATATATTTCAATAAATATAATAAAATTGAAATTCCAGATACATTTACTGTTACAGGCAATCTTGCACAAAGCTTGCGTTATGGCGAAAATCCTCATCAAAAGGCAGCTTTGTATGGAGATTTTTTCAAAATCTTCGATAAATTACATGGTAAGGAATTGTCGTTTAATAATATTTTAGATATTAATGCTGCATCTCAATTGATCCTTGAGTTCGAAGAGCCTGCCTGCGCAATTATAAAGCATACAAATCCTTGTGGAGCAGCTATTGGAGTAAGCTTAAGCGATGCTTATAATAAAGCATTTGCAACAGATAATGTTTCTCCATTTGGCGGAATAATAGCAATGAATCGTATTGTCGATAAAGAAACTGCCGAAACAATTCATGGACTATTTACTGAAGTATTGATAGCTCCTCAATTTACAGAAGATGCTTTGGAATTGCTTACAAAGAAAAAAGACAGAAGATTGATCGTAGCCGATTTCGATAAGATGCGTGCTGCTATTCAGTTGGATATTCGTTCTGTTACAGGTGGAATATTAGTTCAAGAAGCAGATAAATTATTGATTGATGAAAATGCATTGAAAGTAGTTACAAAACGCAAACCAACACCGGAAGAACTCGAAGCAATGATGTTCGGATGGAAAATTTGCAAACACGTAAAATCAAATGCTATAGTATATACAGGAAGAGATAGAACATTAGCAATCGGAGCAGGTCAGATGTCGAGAGTAGATTCATCGAGAATCGCAGTCGAAAAAGCAAAACTAAATGGACTAGACCTGAAAGGCTCAGTAATATGCTCGGATGCGTTCTTCCCATTTGCCGATGGTGTGCTTCAAGCTGTTGAAGCCGGAGCTACTGCAGTTATTCAGCCAGGCGGATCTGTTCGCGACGAAGAAGTAATCAAAGCAGCAGACGAACATGGTTTGGCTATGATATTTACCGGAATGCGCCACTTTAGACATTAATAATTTGAGGATATAATGAGTACTGTCAAATATACTGACTTTAAGGATATAAAACTTGCTAGACGCGGCAAAGTGAGAGATGTTTATGATTTGGGCGATGCTTTGCTATTTGTTGCCAGTGATAGAATTTCGGCTTTTGATGTGATTATGGAAGAAGCAGTCCCTGAAAAAGGTAAAATTCTATCTGGAATTTCCAGCTTTTGGTTTGAGAATACTAAACATATTATTGACAATCATCTTATTAGTACAAATATTGATGAATTTCCTTCTATATGCCATAAATATAGAGATGAACTAGATGGTAGATCGATGCTAGTCAAAAAATGCACTCCGCTGCCGGTTGAGTTTGTCGTTAGAGGTTATATTGCCGGCTCCGGCTGGAAAGAGTATTGCCAAAATCAAACTGTGTGCGGTATTCCTATAGCTGAAGGACTAAAAGAGTTTCAAAAATTGCCTGAACCAATTTTTACTCCGGCGACTAAAGAAGACGAAGGTCATGATGAAAACATTAATTTCGAAAGATGTTCGGAAATTCTTGGAAGCGAAACAGCTATATATTTGAGAGATATTGCAATCAAATTATACTCTTATGCCGAAGAATATATGAGCCAGAGAGGTATTATTTTGGCTGATACAAAATTTGAGTTTGGAAGATTGGACGATGGTACTCTAATACTCATAGACGAAGCATTAACACCTGATTCTTCGAGGTTTTGGCTTAAAGAAAATTACGAACCGGGCAAACCACAAACTAATTTCGATAAGCAAATT
>CAZBNQ010000211.1:0-5646 GCA_964493035.1 uncultured Hyphomicrobiales bacterium
GATCTGAAGAATAATCAAATAAATCATCAGGAATAATGAGTTGATTTATTCTTAGATCGATCTCCAAATCAGATAATACTAAATCAGCTTTAATGTTTTCAATCTGCTCAAAAAGAGTTATTAATGGTAGTTTATGATTTAGAATAGCAGTTGTAGCAGATATCCTAAGAGAAGCCAAAATAGCAATTACAGATTTTAATGGATTAGTTGAAATTATTGCAATTGTAATCGGTTTTGATATGGTAGCTTTCAGAATGATATCAGATAAGCATTTGATTGCCTTAAAAACATCTGAATAACAATAATTTCTATCTATTGTTTTAATAAATACTCTATCTTTATCTATATTTTTACTTAAGAAATCCATTAAATAATTCTCTTTAATTTTGAATAGTCAATTTTAAAATTTGAATTCAAACTAATTGAATTTGATTTATAAATCAACAAGTCAGAAAAATCTTCTGCAAAAAATTTAGTAGTATCGAGCCCCATATAATCATTAAGATTATGTTTTACTGCCAGTCTGATAATATGAGAAATGCCAACACTTGATTCGTAAGCCGAACTTAAAATAATTCTTTTACTTTTGTTTAATCCATTTAAAATGATATTCTCAAAATCAAAAACCAAACCGGGTTTGATAGAAAGAATATCATAATCTTCATCATCAATCTCATCAAGTTTGTTTTGAATAAGTGTTTCGTCTAAAGCAATTTGAAAATCAAACAACTGTTTGAATCTTTTGAAATCCCTAGAATTGGAGAATGGTTCTTCAATAAAGTCAATAGTCGATGGCTTAATATTGGAAAAAATCGAGCTGAGTTCTTCGAATTTTGCTGCTCGATTAAAATCAATTCTAAATTTTATGTTCAAATCTTCACAAATTTCATCTAACTCTTTATAGTGATTTAAGAATATATCCTTTTTAAGTTTAATAATAGAGTAATTATCGTTTGCTACCTTAATAATATTATCTCTAAAGTTAGAATTAGTATCATTATAAAAATAAGCCAATTTAATCTCACGATTAGTCTCATCAATCTTTAAACTGTTAATCAAAGACCATAAAGGAAAATAGAATTGAGGATAATCAATTAAAATTGGATGATTAAGAATCGAATCATCTGGCAAATTTGATATAATTGCTTTATGAACTAATTCAAGAAGAAGTTGTATATCGAACTGAGAGCAAAATTCTGGATTGGATGGGTAATCCACATAATATTTCTTATTGTGGAAAACACATTCAAATATGTAACCTTTTGCTCTATCTATAAATAAGTCGAAATACCATGCAGGTACTTTAAGTGGAATATCATATTTATAAACATTAATTTCCATGTTTTCCACAATTAAATTCAATTATCAACAAAAAATAATAAAAATGTTGATAACTATTTGAAAAATGTTAATAATATATATTGATTATATCTCAATATAAAACAATGAATTACAACAATGAGTCCAAATAGTTATCAACACCAAATAGCTTAAGGTCTTCTTTTGAATTTCGAAAAGTCAGGTTTACGTTTTTCAACGAAAGCATTTCTGCCTTCCTGTCCTTCTTCAGACATATAGAAAAGCATAGTTGCATTACCAGCTAATTCTTGAAGACCTGCCTGACCATCGCAATCGGCATTGAGAGCAGCTTTAAGGCAGCGAATAGCAATTGGAGAATTAGCTAAAATCTCGCGGCACCATTGCACAGTAGTATCCTCAAGATTTTCATAAGGAACGACAGTATTAACTAAACCCATATCTAAAGCTTCTTTAGCATTATACTGGCGGCAAAGGAACCAAATTTCACGTGCTTTCTTTTGTCCCACAATACGAGCCATATAAGAAGCTCCATAACCACCATCGAAAGAACCAACTTTGGGTCCTGTCTGGCCAAAAACAGCATTTTCAGCAGCAATAGTCAGATCGCACATTAAATGAAGCACATGTCCGCCACCAATCGCATAACCAGCAACCATCGCAATAATTGGTTTGGGGCAAGTTCTAATTTGGCGTTGGAAATCAAGAACATTTAAGTGCTGTACACCATGCTCGTCATTATAACCGGCTTCGCCTCTAATTTTTTGATCGCCACCTGAGCAAAATGCTTTTTCGCCTTCGCCGGTAAGAATAATTACGCCTATTTCCGAATCCATGCGTGCATCATTCAATGCAATAGACATTTCCTGTACAGTAAGTGGACGGAAGGCATTTCTAACTTGTGGCCTATTTATTGTTATCTTGGCAATACCTTCAAATTTTTCATATTTAATATCTTGATAGTTTCCCGAAGAAACCCAATTAAATTTTGACATAAGACACCTTATAATAATTTATTCAAAAAATCTTTTACATATTTAATAAAAATTTCTTTGTTTTCTAAATGGGAATTATGAGCTGCATTAGGAATCAGTTTAAACTCTGAAAACTTATTATTCACATTCATTTCTTTTAATATCGCTGAATATTTTTCATCTTTTTCGCCGGTAATCAATAAACAAGGTATTTCTAAGCTTTTCCATTGCTCATGCAGGCTTGCCATTTTGCCGGTTCCAGCAAAGTCTAATGATTTGATTAAACCATTTTTATCTGATTTTGCCCTATTATTAATCAATTTTTTGTATTCAGGATGTTTCTTAATTTCACCAAATAATGGCATAGAATACCAAAATTCGAGAAAATCTAGCTTATCTGAATCTTTTATTCTTTGAGACAAAAGATAATCGTTAAATACTCTTTCTTTACGTTCTTGTTCAGATTTTAGTCCACAAGACCCGGATTCTATTATCATTGCAGAAAAATATCTTGGGTAATTTACAGCAAAATCAAGAATATATCTTGCTCCCATCGAGTAAGCAACTACAATTGGCGACTTAATTCCAAGTCTATCAATAAGAGTTTTTAATCGAGCATTCGTTTTTGATATTTCGAATTCCTCATCATTATCGCATAGTGTAGATCCATGACCAGGCAAATCAATAGCAATGCAATAATATTTATCTTTAAATTCTGATATTACTTCTTCCCAATCTTCAGCAGATCCAATAAAACCATGAACGAAAATAATTGCATCATTTTCAACAGAGCCATATGTTTTATAATTAAATTTAATCATACTTTTTAAGTTTATTTTTCAATCACTTTAGTAATTTCACTTAACAATCTATTATGAAATGTATAGGACTTTTCAGAATCTGTTGATACTTCAATAATTGAGGAACTGTTTTCTTTTCTTGCAGTATCCAACACTTGTTCAAATTCTTGTAAAGATGATGGGTTAAAGTAATTAAGATTGAACATTTTCGCTGCATTCTCAAAATTAAAATTATGAGGAGTAAGAAAGTATTCTTCGAAATGCTGATTTTCTGAAATTGGTAAATGACGAAATATTGCACCAGAATGATTATTAAATACTATAATAATCAATTTGTTGTCTATTCTAGTCAATAAGTGCAGAGAATTTAAATCATGAATTGCAGACAAATCACCAATTAGACATACAACATCTTGAGCTAAACCTATTGATAATCCTATACTTGTAGAAATCAAACCATCTATACCACTAGCTCCTCTGTTAACATATACGCTTGAAAAATTCATTCCGGATTTATATGAATCATAGTATCTTATAATCATACTATTTCCAATAAGCAAGGCATTATCAGATAAGTTTATACTATTAAGTTTCTTAATTGCTGAAATTTCGTTTAGTTCATAATTTGATTCATTCAATACTGTAAGCACTTTAGATTCTATAGTTTTAAGTGCACTCAAATATTGACCATCTTTAGATTCAATCTCAAGATCTATTAATTCTTCGCAAAACAGTTTGATATCTGAAACTATCTGGGTCTGCTCAATTAAATCAGGATTAAATCTATTAAAAGAATCAGAAACGAGCACTCGCTTAATGTTGTTATTTTTCAACATCTTGGCAAGTCTCTTTGACACTGTTCTTTGTCCAAATTGTATTATCAATTCAGGTAGAAGCTCATTATTTTTGACTGAAGATATTATATCAAAAAATTGGATTGCATTATCAGTGTTACAAAATGAAACAGATGCGTCATTATAGATTGGAACATTAATAATTTTTGCTAAATCATCAACAGCCTGAAATTCCTCAAAATCTAATGATGAACAAACAAATAATATCTTTTTAGCAGAATATATTTCAGATTCTACTTCTATTATTGCATCTTCACTTGGATAAAATTGAGGCGTAAAATATTTAGATTTCAACACCTTAACCGAGCCTTCCTGACAATCATTCAAAAAAGGTTCTCTTATTCTGAAATTGATATGAACAGGTCCACATATTGGAGATTGTGATCTAAAAATCGAATAAGCTATCATTTGGGTATAATAGTTGTGATCAATCTCAGACTCGACAGACTCTAAATCAATGAATTCTCTAATATACGAACCGAATATGCCTACCTGATTAATTGTTTGATTTGCACCAGAGTGATACAATTCCGGGGGTCTATCTGCACTAAGAATGATCATTGGTATTTCAGAAATTGAAGCTTCGACAACAGCAGGTAAATAATTTGCAAGGGCAGTACCGGATGTACATACTAATACAGCAGTTTTTTTTGTTGCTTTAGCATACCCCAAAGCAGCAAATGCAGCAGATCTTTCATCATAGCATATCAACGACTTAGCTTGTTTATTTGAGGCGATTGCTACAGTTATATTTGTTGATCTAGATCCGGGTGAAATAAAAAACATATCTACATCATTATCCAGAAATTCTTGAATCATCAAATCACAAGTTTGATTATTAGTCATTTTCGAAAATCCTCGTAAAGTTTTTTAATTTGTTATTTATTTCATCCCATTCATTTTCAGAAATGGAATCTTCAACAATACCCGCACCTGAATATAAATAGATTCTATTATCGCTAATCAATCCGCTACGAATAGCAACAGCAAACTCTTGGTAATTATTATCAACAATTCCAAAAGCTCCAGAATAATAGCCTCTATTAAATTCTTCAATTTCAAGTATTTTCAAAATCGCTGTATCTTTGGGCATTCCTGCAACTGCCGGTGTTGGATGCAGACAATTTATACAATCCTGCCAATTGGTTCCTTGCTTTATTTTGGCTGAAATTTGAGTATGAAGATGTTGGACTGTTGCAAGCTTTTTAACATTAGTTTTTGACTTTTCCACATTCTCAGATAATGACTCTAATTGATTAATAATATAGTCAATTACAATCGAATGTTCTTTGTTTTCTTTATGATTTTTCAACAAATCTTCTTCCAATTTTTTATCTTCATATTCTGAACAAACTCTTGGTCTGGTACCAGCTAAAGCATCAGTAAACAATATATTATGATCAATTTTAAAAAGTAATTCGGGGGAAGCTCCTATAAATACCTCATCGTTTTGCTTTAAAGCAAAAACATAAGACTCAGCGTTATTTTTCAACAGCTTATTCAACACCGCTTGATACTCAATTTTTGAATGAAAAAGCAAGTCAGACTGACGTGCAAAAACAATTTTATTTAATACTTTATCTTTAAATAGATCTTTAGATTTATCAATATATGATTTCCAAGCTTCAAAATCAGGTTTATGAGATATTGATGCAATTTTTGGTATTGGATTGCATTGTTTTAATTTTGAAATACTGATTG
>CAZBNQ010000212.1:0-5616 GCA_964493035.1 uncultured Hyphomicrobiales bacterium
ACCCAAATTGTTATATAAATAACTTATGAAATCACCACCCGGCATTGTAACTTTTACTAAATCATTATATAAATCATCATACTCAAAAAGATATGTATTCTCATTTATATCCTTAAAAGAATTTACATTCCTACCTTTTTCATCAAATAATATACTTGATACATTAAACTCCTCCGAAATATTATCAGTTACTTTCCATTTATTATATTTTCGATTTATATTTCCCCACTTGTCATATTCAAAAAATGCTAACTGCTGAGTATCTCTATTTTTATTATAATTTATCGAGGCTATTTTACAATCAGCATAATAATCAAATGAAGTCAATGATTCTCTATATTCACTTTTTTCATTCTCTAATCTCGAATATATTTCTTTTGCTAAAGTTTTATTTGACCAATTAACAGATGACATTGAATTATTGAAATCAATATTGCTTGTATTTCTAAGATACTTTGTATTATCTTTTTCATCAAATATTGTGCTTATTGAATTATAACAATTGCCCCAATCATCATAATTCATTTGTTCCACAATTCTGGTATCGTCAATAAAATTCTTAGAATTTATTGTTGAATTTTGAACTGTATATCTCTTGTTTTGTAAATCTTTATAAGTTATATCATATATTGTTTGATATGTCAATTGATTGTTTCTATATACAGAAAGTGAACATGGAGTCATTAGGTCAAAGGTCTCATTAATTCTACTAACACTCCAAATTGTACTCTTACCCTTGTGATCGAAAGTACTGGCAGTATGCTCCTTATATCCTAAAAATCCCATACCTTTTCTGTCATAAATTCCGGATGAATAAGTATATTCACTTTTTGCCAACAACTCTTCATTCAAGTTTTTATAAGTCTCCAGCCCTACAACCAAATCGCCAGGAGCTTGAATTTCGACAAAATCATTATATACTAAAGGAGTATTTTGAACTTTAAAGTAATATTGTTGCTCATTATCAGGAAGTTTCTGAAGAGCTGCGGGTGCATACTTAACAACATTTTGTATCCTGTAACTATCAGTTACTCTTACTAATTTTGTGCTTCTCTTATTAGGATTAAAAGATATCAAACTGCCGTTGTTATTATAATTATATATCTGAGCACCATCGGCACTTACATTTACAGTTTGACAATTTATTACAATTTTATCCTTAAATGTATCATAAAATTGATTCTGAGGCAATCCACTAAACCTCGAGACTTTATCCATATAACCGGACAAAAACAGATCATTTTCTCTATCTATATCTTCGAATGTATATAAGTAACTTGTAAAATATTCACCGCCTGTATTCAGATAAAGATTATAAGTTCCACTATATTTACCGTTATGATTCCGTTTTACTTCATAATTCAAAAAATCAATTAGTCCATCGCCATTAAAATCGCTCACGAAAGTCATTTTATCGTCACCAATAGGATAATATCCGCCGGTAGGATAAGAATAATGACGATCTCCATCAATAGGATATTCAGTATAATCATATCCTAAAGGATTTTTCTTAAACCATCCGTAGTCTTTTATTACTACAAATGGATCTTCTAATTTTACTCCATTATTATATTTAATATAAATGTATTTTTTGTCAGTATAGGCTACATCAGAATAAGCTACATCATTATAGCCATCATTATTAAAATCAAGCCATAAATATGAAGCTTTTCTAAATGGAATCCATGGTTTGTTAGATACTTGGGTGATATATCCATCAAAAACCTCAGTTCCTTTGGATTTTGAAAATATCAAAAACTCCGATCCTTTGCTTCCGTCTTGTTCGTAAGGTATATATGCAGCAAATTCTTCCTTACAATTCATCAAATTCAAATTGTAATTTTGATTTGTTCGTTTATCATCACTAATAAAATTTTTATCTTTATCAAAAAATTTGTAATAATTTAAAAATGTAGATCTTCCATCAGTCAAATTCCAAAAAGGTGGTTCAGAACCAGATAATCGCTCTAATGGATCAAGATATTTCAAAATATCATCCCAAATATAATACTTATAATATTGTTCCTTATATTTTAAAGCCAGATCGATAAATCCATCACCATCCACATCTGTTGGAATCAAATCAAAATCTGTATGCCTAATTTGTACATCTTTGTCCGAATAATCTGTTGAATACAATAATTGATGGCTATACTCTTGAGTGTTTGCTTTGATTAACCTTTGTCCATCCGAAAGATAAACATCAAAACTAAGATATTTATGATGATAATATTTACTTGAAATCGTTTCCTTCCAACGTTTATTAGCCTGTTGGCTAAAATATGGTACAATCAGATCATCATATCCATCATTATTCAAATCGACAATAATCATTCTATCCAATAATAGCTTATCGCCCACATCCCTTCTATGCCAGCTAAATGCAGCCTGCCCGCTCAAGTTTTCAAATATTTTTATAGGTTCATTTGAATAAATTCTATCTGTATAGCCCAGATTATTTTCAATATAAGCTTCTATATGGCTTAGCTCATAATCAGTGCATATTGCCAAACGGTCTTGTTTGCCATCGCCGGTAAAATCTCCAAACATATAGTATACTTTCTTGTCTATCGGAGCAATCTTCTCATTTGGATATCCAGTCAGATTTTCATGATTTTTCCAATCCATTATATTTGATCTGCTAAGTCTCTGTACTTTAACATCTAAAGTATTTGTATTTCCATAATCATCATTTTCATAATTAAATACTATTGGATTATTACTTGTTTCGCAATCTCGAGTATATTCTGTAAATGTATGAAGCATCGAAAAATTATTAAATAAATAGCCTAATTCAAATCTGCTTAATCTTTGATTATTCTTAGACTTATCAAACACTTCAATTTTATATAACACCAGGCTTTTGGGTACTTTTCTTCCTGCAATATATTTTATTGATATATCCTTTCGTCTGGCATAACTGAATTGAATTTTTATATATGGTTCTAAAACAGGACTATTTTCATTGCCTGTATATTCTATATTGTCTAACCAAAATTCGTCTATTTCATCTCTATAGTTAAATTTAATATAATTTTTATCTTTATCAATTATCTTGCTTATAAACCAGCTTATCGGCACGCCGGAGGCAGTCATCCCGGATCTATAGCCAGTCCCATAATATACCAGATCCCCGTTGATGTTTTCAATCTTGAAGCCTTCCAGACTATTACCTACGTAAACTGGAAATATTCTCATTCTGTTATTATCTTTAGTTACATATACTGCGTCATGGCTCCAATATTCAACTTCAGTATTGATATTGATCAACCTTGTGCCATCAAATGCCAATCTATCGCATGTGTCTAAGCTTATAAAACTGCTTTTGCCATCATAATATTCTACTTTCCCTATTCGAATGATACTGCTAAAGCACGACATAGTCCAGCCCATGCCCACTACACCATTCCCGATAGAACTATTGTATACTAAGTTAAGATTTGGCTTCATTCCTCCACTTCCTTTTGGAATAGGAATTTCCAGATTATAACTCACACTACCATCGGGCAATACACTTATATTTCCACTACTATAACCAGGTTTATTTGCACTTATATTTTTATTTTCAAAATCATATTTAGTTTCAAGGTATACTATTGGACTTATTCCCGGATATTTTTGATTACCTGCTACAAGCATTATATTTTTCTGACCGCTGCTGTCTTTTCTTGCTTTAAACTTGAAACCAGATTTAAATATTATGCTTTTTTTTGCTTGATACACTTGACTTGTATCAATAACTAATGAGTCATTCAACTCAATTTCGTCGCCATATATTACTTGCGAACAAACTGCTGCAAAAGACATTATATACACAAGTATACAGCACAATAACAATCTATATGCATTCATGACATTTCCGATTCACTAATAATAATTTTTATTTTATTTATTTTTCAGAGTTTTCAATTCTTTTTTTAAATCAATAATTTCTAATGTAAGTTCCTCTATTTTTTTTAGCAGTAGCATTTGCATTTCATTCAGATCCACACCATTTTCAGCAAGTTCTTTTTTGGATGGTATCCCAGGCAAATGCTTATTAATCTTAATAAAATCTTCGATTTGATTTAAACTCATTCTTTTATAATTCTTATCGAAAACATAATCAGGCCAATCCGGATCATCACTTGGCTTCACTCTTATCTCTTCAGTCAATATTATGCCTTTAACTTTTAGATTGATTGCATTCGATGGTCCGTTTATATCAAGCAAAGCTGTCGCACTATCAGTTCCTATTGCTATATTATCTGTAATTATATTATTACTCATAATATATCCCGATACATCTAAAGCAGCCAAAGGATTTAGCTTTCCTATTCCTACTCTTCCATCGTTAGTTATAATCATTTTAGGGCTTATTGTTTCATATCCGTCTGAGCACTGTGGGGCTCCCGATTTAAACACAAGCGATCCGGCCGGAATTCCAACTTCGCCAGCCATCACTTCGATCCTCCACGGAAAAGCCTTGGGAGTATTAAACGAAAAACACGAATCGTTATCTATTGCTCTATATATTTTAATTGATGGATTATCGTAATCATTTCCAAAGCTGATTTTTGAATTAAAATGTCTTTTCAATCCTACTGTAAATATATCATAAGGATTATTTATTCCTATCGAAAACTTCCCATCTGAAGTAATCCTTAACCTTTCAAATAGCGAATCAATGCCAATATCTCCGGTCTTAACTATAAAATCTTTGCCATTAGTAGGTCCAATAAAATGATAATCATCATCTATATTACTATTACCAAACAAACCCCAATAGCATGGATCACTTGTAGGACAATCAATATTTGAATAATATATTTTGGTATTCAATCCAATATTATGAGATGCACAAGCATAAAAACACCCATCATTCATACAGCTATCGCCAGCTTTTTCGCTGCTTACTTGCTTTATAACATCATAATGATTAATATTTTCTATGAGATAATTACTTATACAACAATCATTACTACATATTGTATCATTTGTAATAACAGTTGAATAGCAGGCTCTGGTTTTAATTTTAATATTATAAATATTGATATTTCCTAATATTCCAAAATACTCTCTCGACTTTCCTAATGTCTTTTTAATTAATTCACTTAATATAGAATTTGTAAAACTTTTACTAAAATTTGTTTGAGGTTCAATACTTGTCATTTCAATTAAATACAAACATTCACCGCTTCCAATATTACAGCATTTTTTTATATTCATCCTGACAATATAACTGGCATCTCCATAATTTGTATTTACAACAAACAGTTGAGATCTAGTTTCATTCAAACTTAATGAATACCCGTTTGGACAATCTTGAAAGCAATCAATATAATTCTGCGCTTTTGAATAATTTGTCATAAGCAATAGACACACAAGGGCGAAAAACATCTTTCTCATTTTACACCTCATATTCAATTTTTATTTATTTATAAAATTCGTTACCGAATATAAATTCCGTCTATTGATATTATTTTTGATTTCTATTTCGCAAATCTTGAATGCAAAATAATTCATTTTCCCACTTTTGCAAATTATTTTATTTTTATTCTAATTATATATTTTATTAACACTTGCAAACTAAACAATGAATTTTATTTTTTTCTGCTTTAATATTTTACTCCCAAT
>CAZBNQ010000213.1:0-5599 GCA_964493035.1 uncultured Hyphomicrobiales bacterium
ACTATTAATAACGATATTGCTGCTACAAAAAATGCACTTGCTAAATGGTTAAATATCGAACAAGATTTTGATATTTCAATACCAATTGCTCCACAAATTAGCGAACGATTTGAAAGACCTGAACTAAACACTCTTAAATATAATACTGAATTATTTGAAAGAACTAAAAGCATTAATAATAGTGTTTATTTCCCAAAGATTTCGGCTTACTTCAGATTAGGCTATGCAAATCCAAATCCATTAAATGTCTTCGAAAAAGATGCTTCTAGTTTCTATAATTTAGGAATTAAACTATCCTGGGCTCCATTTGATTGGAATAATGCACAACGTAAAAATGAGATAGCAAATACTAATATCGAAATACTAAGCAATGAGAAACAAGAAGTTGAAAGAAGCCTCAACATTGCTATAATTAAAGAAAAGCAAGATATTCTAAAATATGACGAGCTCCTCAAATCTGATGAAAATATTATTGAACTTCAGAAAATGGTTGTAGCCGACAAGCTTGCACAACTGCAGTCTGAAACAATAAACAGTAATGAGTATTTGACTGAGTTCAATAAATTAACTCAATTTATTATCAATTGGGAAATTAATAAAATTAAAAAATTAAATGCATTGTATAATATTAAATTGAAATATGGAATATAGGAGTTTATGATGAAGAGATATCTGGTAATTTCAATGATATGCCTTAGTGGCTTTTTATCATCTTGCAATAACAACAACAGCAATTCTGATGCTTTCGGTAATTTTGAAGCAACCGAACTAATCATTTCTGCAGAATCTAATGGCGTCATAAAAGAACTTAATATTGACGAAGGCTCCATAGTTCAATCTAATACAATTTTAGGATACATTGATACAACTCAGTTATATTTGAAAAAAGATCAAATTGACGCTAGTATTAACGCAGTAAAATCAAAAATCAAAGACATTAACTCTCAGATTGATGTTTTTAACCAACAAAAGACAAATTTGTTGAGAGATAAAGCTAGAATTGAAAAAATGTATCGTGACTCTGCAGCTACCAAAAAGCAATTAGATGATATCTTAGGGCAGATCGAGCTGGTCGAGAAAAATATTATTGCTTCCAAAACAGCATTGCAACAAGCAAATAATGCTATTTTAAGTGAAGTGTCTCCACTTTCCAGTCAGAAAAAACAAATCGAAGATAACGTGGCAAAAAGCATAATAAAATCTCCGATTGATGGCACAATCCTAAATAAATATCTCGAATCTGGTGAAATCGTAAGCTTTGGAAAACCAATATTTAAAGTTGCTGATTTAAATAAAATGATACTTAAAGCTTATATAAGTGGAAATCAGTTGTCCTCAGTTAAAATCGGGCAAAATGTTAAAGTCTTTATAGACAACAATTCGGGTATGAAAGAATATAATGGAAAGGTTACTTGGATATCAGGAAAAGCAGAATTTACTCCAAAAATAATTCAAACAAAAGAAGAAAGAGTGAATTTAGTATATGCTGTCAAAGTGGAAGTCAAAAATGATGGTGCCATCAAAATTGGTATGCCGGGCGAAATAAAATTTTAGGTGATTTATGCCAAAAACTATAATAGTAAAAAATTTAAATAAAAGCTATGGCGATACAATTGCCCTTAAGAATATCAACTTCGAAGTAGAAGAAGGCGAACTATTCGGGCTTATCGGTCCGGATGGTGCCGGAAAAACTTCTCTTTTGAGAATTCTTTGTTCTCTTTTGATTCAAGACTCCGGCGAAGCTTTTGTAGATAGCTTTAATGTAATTAATGATTATAAGCAAATTAGAAATATTATTGGTTATATGCCAGGCAGATTCTCGCTATATCAAGATTTAACAGTCGAGGAAAATTTGAATCTGTTTGCTTCAATATTTGGTACAAGTATCAATGAAAATTACGATTTAGTGAAAGATATTTATTCGCAAATCGAACCATTCAAAAAAAGACAGGCTGGCAAGCTATCAGGCGGCATGAAACAAAAACTGGCTCTTTCTTGTGCTCTTATTCATAAGCCCAGAGTTTTAATTCTCGATGAACCTACAACAGGAGTCGATCCGGTATCGAGAAAAGAGTTATGGCAAATGCTCAAAAAGCTGAGGACCGAGAATATAACAATTATTGTATCGACTCCATATATGGATGAAGCTAGTTTATGCGATAGAATAGCTCTAATACAAAATGCTAATATTCTAGGAATTGATAGTCCAAGTGGTATTATCTCAAATTTCAGTCGCAAACTTTTTAAAATAAAAACAGATAAAATTGGTAAGACACTAAATATAATAAAAACTTATGAATCTTGCCATACTGCTTTCCCTTTTGGTGAGTCTATTCATTTCACTTTTAAAAATAATCAAATTGATCTAGAAGATTTAAATAATTTTCTAAAGTCGAATGGTATATCGATCAATGAAATTAGCGAAATCAATCCAAATATCGAAGATTGCTTTATGGAACTAATGCTTGGAGTAGAAAATGAGTAATGAATTTTCGATAGAAGTCGAACATTTGAGTAAGCATTTTGGGAGCTTTAAAGCAGTAGATGATATCAGCTTTAATGTAAAAAAAGGTGAAATATTCGGATTTTTGGGTGCAAATGGTGCAGGAAAATCTACTGCCATGAAAATGCTTTGCGGGCTTTCAAAACCAAGTGCAGGCAAAGCCAAAATTGCAGGCTTTGATATTTATAAAGACACTGAAAAAATTAAAAAGAATATTGGATATATGAGTCAAAAATTTTCTCTTTATGATGATTTAAATCTTAAAGAGAATATTCAATTTTACGCCGGAATTTATGGGCTTAATAACAATCTAATCACACACAAAACAAACGAATTGATCTCAAAATTCGGGCTTGAAAGCAGTGCTAAAAAATTGCTTAGGGATATGCCTCTTGGATGGAAGCAAAAGCTTGCATTTTCTGTTGCTGTTATTCATTCCCCCGAAATAGTCTTTTTGGACGAGCCAACCGGTGGTGTCGATCCAATTACTAGACGTCAGTTTTGGGAATTAATTTATGAAGCTGCAGATTCCGGCGTAACTGTTTTTGTTACTACTCACTATATGGACGAAGCTGAATATTGCCAAAGAATTTCGATGATGAATGCAGGTAAGATTGTTGCTTTGGGCTCGCCCAATGAACTTAAAAATTCCTATTCTGCAGATAATATGGACGAAGTTTTCCAAAAAATTGCAAGAGGAAATTGATGAATAGATTCTTTGAATTTGTTAAAAAAGAATTTTATCATATTTGGCGTGATAAAAAAACTTTATTGGTGCTCTTCGGAATGCCTCCAATTCTGATTCTTCTTTTTGGGTTTGCTATTTCGAATGAAAGTAAAAATGCCCCAATTGCCATTTTAGATAATTCTAAAGATGAAGTTACTCAAAAAATTTCTGAAAAACTCATGTCTTCAGGCTATTTTATTTTATATAAAAATTTAAATACCTATGATGAAATTGAAGATATATTCCGTTTAGGCAAAGTAAAGCAAGTAATTGTTTTTGAATCAAATTTTGCCTATAAACTTAATTCTGAAATGCATTCTCAAATTCAAATTATTTCGGATGCTACAGATCCTAACACAGCAAATACTTTATTAAACTATACAAGCAAAATTGTAATGGATTATAATCAGGAAATTAATAATAATGCCAAATTACCATTTGTTATTAATACTGAATTGAAAATGAGATATAATGAAAACACCAAAAGTGCTTATATGTTTGTACCTGGTTTGATAACAATTATACTAATGCTTGTGGCTGCAATGATGACTTCAATTTCAATAACTAGAGAAAAAGAATTAGGAACTATGGAGATACTTTTAGCATCTCCAATGAAACCAATACAAATAATTATTGCTAAAGTATGCCCTTATCTACTTCTTGGATTAATCGATGCGATAATAATTCTTCTGCTTGGAGTGTTTGTCTTTCATGTACCGATCAAAGGTAGTCTAGTTCTTTTATTTGCTGTTGGTATGCTTTTTATCACAACATCACTATCTTTAGGTATTCTTATATCAAGTATTACTTCGAGCCAACAAATTGCTTTAATGATCTCATTGATGGGCCTGATGCTTCCAACTATGCTTCTATCTGGCTTTATTTTCCCTATTGCTAATATGCCTAAAGCTCTTCAATTATTTACTAATCTTATTCCAGCCAAGTGGTTTAATATTATTATCAAAGATATTATGCTCAAAGGCTCCGGATTTTTTGACCTATGGAAAGAAATACTCATATTGATTGGTTTCACTTCATTCTTCATTTTAGTCAGTTTGAAAAAATTTAAGATCAGGTTATAAAATGAGAAATATAAAAATTATCATAAAAAAAGAGTTTAAGCAGATATTTAGAACTCGTACTATGCTCGGAATAATATTTGTAATGCCAATAATCCAATTACTAATATTAGCTCAAGCTGCAACTTATGAAATGAAAGATATTAGAATATGCGTAGTTGATATGGATAAAAGCTCGACAAGCAGAGAATTGATTAATAAATTTTCTGCATCTAATTATTTCAAATTGACCACATATGCCAATTCTGCAAAAGAAGCTGAATCTGCTCTATCGCACGACAAGGCAGATGTATATATTAACATTGAAAATGGCTTTGAAAAGAATTTGATAAGAGAAAATAAATCAAATATTATGCTGGTTGTCAATGCGATTGATGGAGCTAGAGCGGGAGTTATTATTAATTACGCTTCTTCAGTTATTTTCGACTACAATTCAGAATTTCGTGATAAATACTTATCAATAATAAGTAAAGAATATATTAATCCAGAACTAAAATCTATTTCGATAATCAATCAAAATTGGTTCAATCCTGAATTGGACTATAAAACATATATGGTGCCTGGATTATTAGTACTATTGGTCTCTATAGCAGGCTTATTTCTTTCAGGTATGAACATAGTAAAAGAAAAAGAGATAGGTACTATCGAGCAATTAAATGTTACACCAATCAAAAAGCACGAGCTAATAATTGGGAAATTAATTCCATTTTGGTTGATAGGATTATTTGAATTAGGCTTTGGACTTATAGTAGCAAAGATTTTTTATCATACTCCGATTATAGGTAGTCTGCTAGATCTATATATATTTGCATCAGTATTCATGGTGTTGGTACTTGGCATAGGATTTTTTATTTCGAATATAGCAGCAACACAACAGCAGTCAATGTTCTTAACATGGTTTTTTACGGTTATATTCATACTTTTGTCAGGATTATTCACATCGATAGAAAACATGCCGAGTTGGGCACAAACAATCACAATGTTCAATCCTTTAAAGTATTTTATTGATGCCGTAAGGATGATATTGCTAAAGGGAGCAGGATTGAAAGAGATAAGCGGATATATTTATATACTTATAATATATGCCATAATAATCAATAGCTTAGCAGCAATAATGTATAAGAAGACGGTGTAAAAAAAAAATAATGTATTTTTTTATACAATAAATGTAAGTATTAGAAAATTGTAGTTAACTTAAACTATTATTCGACTTGCTTTCTAATCTAATTTGGTTCATTCTAAATGATATTCGTTTACTTCAAATGTGTTTCAATTATAAAGTTATATATG
>CAZBNQ010000214.1:0-5591 GCA_964493035.1 uncultured Hyphomicrobiales bacterium
AAGAAAAATTTAATTTATTGAAACGTGAGTTGCATAAGACGATAATCGGGCAAGATAATCTTATCGAAAAGTTAATTATTTCGATCATATCCGGTGGGCATAGTCTTATCGAAGGAGTTCCGGGTCTTGCAAAATCTTTGACAATAAGCAGCCTGGCAGCTACTGTATCTGCAAAATTTCATAGAATTCAATTCACTCCTGATATTCTACCGGCAGATCTTACTGGCACAATGATTTACAATCATGCCTTAGCCAATTTTTCGGTTAAAAAAGGTCCTCTTTTTGCAGATATTATTTTAGCTGACGAAATCAATAGAGCTCCTGCCAAAGTCCAATCAGCTCTTCTCGAGGCTATGCAAGAAAAACAAATTAGTATTGGCGAAGAATCTTTTAAACTGAGTCCGGTATTTACTGTTTTTGCCACACAAAACCCGATAGAACAAGAAGGCACATACCCGCTTTCTGAAGCTCAATCCGATAGGTTTATGTTCAAAATATTACTTGACTATCCAAGTAAACACGAAGAAATACAAATTTTAAATCTTCAAACCGAAAATATCAATATCGAACTCGAACCAATACTTAATATAGAAGATATTATTGGTGCTAGATATTTTGTAAAATCTGTATATATAGATGAAAAAATTAAAAACTATGTTGTAGAATTAATTGATTCAACAAGAAATCCTGAAAAATACAAATCAGGCAGATTAAAAGAATATATTGAGTGGGGAGCATCGCCCAGAGCAAGCATATATCTGACGCTTGGAGCTAAAGCAGTAGCAATGCTTTCAAATAGAGATTATGTTATTCCAGAAGATGTCAGAAAATTAGCACATGAAGTATTAAGGCATAGAATTGGGCTTAGTTTCGAAGCTGATGCAGAAAACATCAGCTCCGATTATATTATTGATGAATTACTAAAAAATGTGAAATCACCATAGTAATTAAACTAAAGCTTTTTGGTCGGCAATTGTTTTTCTGAACTTAAAACTACCATTATCGTCGGCATAAAGTTCGATAGTATCTCCATTAGAAATTTCGCCTGAAAGCAATTTTACAGCCAGCACATCGCTTACATATTTTTGAATGGCACGTTTGAGCGGACGCGCACCATAATGTGCGTCATATCCGATTTTTGAGAGCCATTCGATAGCAGAATCATGAACTTCGAAAGCAATACCTTGATGTTTTAACTTTTCTACCAATTTCTGTATCTGCAAAAGTGCAATCTTCCCTATTTCATTTGAATTCAGAGGTTTAAACAATACAATTTCGTCTATTCTATTCAAAAATTCAGGACGCATATTTTTCTTTAGCAAATCAATTATTTTAATTTTTGCATCCAGCATCAGATTATCTCTATTTGTATCATTAAGATTATCAATACTATTATTTAGAATTTCAGCACCGAGATTGGAAGTCATAATTATAATCGTATTTTTGAAATTAACTACTCTTCCCTTTCCATCAGTCAATCTGCCATCATCTAAAACTTGAAGCAAAACATTGAAAACATCCTTATTTGCTTTTTCAATTTCGTCTAATAAGATTACTGAATATGGTTTTATCCTTACAGCTTCGGTCAATTGCCCACCTTCTTCGTAACCGACATATCCCGGAGGAGCACCAATCAATCGAGTAACCGAAAATTTTTCCATATATTCGCTCATATCAATGCGAATAAGTGCATTTTCATCATCAAATAGAAATTCAGCCAATGCTCTAGCCATTTCTGTCTTTCCGACTCCTGTAGAGCCTAAAAATATGAAAGAACCAATTGGCTTATTAGCATCTTGAAGTCCTGAACGCGAACGTCTTATTGCATTAGCAACAGCCGAAACAGCTTCTTCTTGACTAATCAGCCTTTTATGAATCCGTTCTTCCATTTTTAATAATTTGATTCGTTCGGACTCCAACATTTTTGAAACAGGCACACCAGTCCATTTTGCAACAACTTCAGCTATATCTTCGGCATCAACTTCTTCTTTTAATAATTTCCCTGATTTTTGGATTTCATTCAACTTATTATTAGCATTACTTAGCTTAGTCTCTAATTCATGCAACACACCATAACGTAGCTCAGCAACTTTAGCCAAATCACCATCGCGCTCCATTTTTTCGGCTCGGGCTTTTGTTTCTTCAATCTCAGCTTTGTAACCTCTAATCAAATGTATGATTCTTTTTTCTTCTTCCCATCGTTTAGAAAGTTCTTGTTCCTTATCTTTAAGTTCAATTAATTCATTTTCAATATCATTTAATCTTTTGTCTAAACTTTCTTTTAAATTTATTTGTTCCATAAATTTCTCCTTACTTTTATTGCTCTTTGGTAATTAAGACGAATAACAAATAATTATTGTCTGGAACTATTTACTATACATTGCCACTACAAAAGTAATAAATTATTTTTCGTATTTTTTCTCTATAATTTGTAATTTTAATAATTGAAAAAATTAAAAATTAATAAAAACATTGGAATAATATGCCACTTGTCAGATCAATTTCCGGGCTGAGAGCCACCGTAGAAGATTCGATGCCCACACAATTAATTAAAGATTATGCACGGGCTTTTGCTAGCTATCTTCCTGATGGGAAGATAATTGTTGGTAGAGATGGAAGACCCTCCGGAGAAAATATAAACGAAATATTATGTAATGAACTTGTTGATTGCGGGCGAATTGTCGATAATCTTGGGATTGTGCCCACACCTACTGTGCAATTATATACCGAAAAATCTGATGCAGCAGGTGCAATCATTATCACTGCTTCTCACAATCCTGCAGAATGGAATGGTTTGAAATTTCTGAATTCTTCAGGTGTTTTCCTTGATGAAATTGAAAATAGAGATTTTTGGCATATTTTAGATAATAAACTTTGGAAATCTTATTCAATCAAAGGCTTTTTGAATAATATTGATAATGCTATAGATTTTCATATAAATTCAATACTTAAGCTTGATTATTTAAATACTGAAATCATTGATAAAATTAAATCGGCTAAGCTCAAGTTTGTTGTCGATGCAGTTAATGCTTCCGGTTCGATCATAGTTCCAAAATTTTTGAAATTATTTGGAATTGATGTAATAGAACTATTTTGCGACAATTCTGGAGTTTTCCCACATATTCCCGAGCCACTTCCACAAAACTTAACTCAATTGGCTGATGCCGTAAAATTTCATAATGCTGATGCCGGGATCTCTGTCGATCCTGATGCTGATAGATTAGTATTGATAGATGAAAATGGGAATCCTATTGGCGAAGAACTTACAATTTCGATTGCCATTGATTCAGTATTTTCAAAGAAGAATGCCGCAAACAAAGCTGTAGTAAATCTATCGACTACTCGAGTCTGCGAGGATATCGCTGCTGCTCATAACTGCTCAATAGAAAGAGCTGCTGTTGGCGAAATTAATGTTGTTAAAAAAATGAAACAAGTTGGAGCGATTATTGGTGGCGAAGGTAGTGGTGGAGTAATTCTTCCTGAATGTCATTATGGTAGAGACTCATTAGTTGGTATTGCTTTGCTAATTCATTTATTGGCTATCAAAAATACTTCGCTTTCAAAAATTGCTGAATCTTACCCTAAATATGCTATGCTTAAACATAAGCAGAATTTTTCAGGAGACCTTAGCTCTACAATCGAAAAAATTAAATTTACATATTCTGATGCATCTATCAATTTAGATGATGGTGTAAGAATTGATTTTAAAGATTCTTGGGTTCAAATTAGAAAATCGAATACAGAACCTATAATCAGAATTATTTCGGAAGCTCCGGATAGAGTCAGAGCTCAGGATTTAATAGAAAGTATTGGACAATTAGTCGATTAGTTTTTATTATTTCTTTGTGGGATAGTGTCCACTAAGACAAGAAGTTTTGCTTGTTTCTGAAATTGGCTTAAGGAATTTTTGAAATAAAGTAACTGAAGAAGGTGCAAAGGATTTATTGTTATGATTTTTTAATCATCTCAAAAAAAAAACAACCCTAAAAGTTTAATTAAATTTTTAGGGTTATTTTCAATATCATAACATAAAACAATATATATATACTAATTTTTGTGTTCTTTTTTGAAGTCTTTCAAATTAATTAATAACCACAGAAAAGCAAAAAAAGCGGCAAAAGGCAATGAAAACTTTAGCTCCTGCATATAATTAAATTTGATTATCTTGCTATAAGCAAGGCAATCAAACGCGATATAAAAAGTACTGAAGTAAACACATACAGCTAAAGCAAACTTATAAATTATTCTTTCTATCATTCTATAATCCTATTATAAATCCTATTACCTTTTGCATCAAATGCAAGAAGATTTGACGAATCAAAACAGAAATAAGTATCTTTATCAATTTCAAATTCTTGTCGGCCGGTTAGTCTTGCACACAAAAGTACAGTATTTGTTCTGAAATAAATCAAAGTTTCATGACCTAAATATTCAATATTGATAATTTTTGATTGAATAAAAGACATATTGGGAATAATAGATTTGGAAACTTTAATCAATTCAGGTCTGATACCAAATTTTATTTGCTTAATTTCTTTAGCTAAATAATTATTAAATTCATTATTTTCAATTTCAAATTTAATCCTTGAATTATTTTCAATAAAATTGAAACCTTTTTCACGAGATATTTTTCCTTCGAAAAAATTCATTTGCGGGCTGCCAATAAAACCAGCAGTAAATGTATTTGATGGATTGGAATATATACCGTCAGGACTGTCTATTTGCTGAACAATGCCCTTATTCATCAGCACAATTTTTGAGCCCATTGTCATAGCTTCTACTTGGTCGTGAGTAACATAAATTGAAGTAGTGCCGAGTTTTTTCTGAAGATTAATAATTTCAGTACGCATTTGAACTCGAAGTTTGGCATCTAAATTAGATAATGGCTCATCAAATAGAAACACTTTAGGTTGCTTTGCAATAGCCCTTCCCAATGCTACTCTTTGTCTTTGTCCGCCGGATAATTCTTTAGGTTTACGTTTTAATAAATCGCTAAGACCAACTAATTCAGCAATTTCTTCGACTTTTTGCTTTATAAATTCCTTAGATTCCTTTTTAATATTTAAAGGGAAAGCAATATTATCAAACACATTTAGGTGGGGATAAAGAGCATAATTTTGGAATACCATACCAATATCTCTATGCTTAGCCAAAGTATCATTCACAATTTGATCATCGAATAATATATTTCCACTGCTGATATCTTCGAGCCCTGCAATCATCCTCAACAAAGTAGATTTGCCGCAACCCGATGGTCCTACCAAAACGACAAATTCTCCTGCATCTATATCAATACTAACATTATCCACAGCTTTATTACCGTTTGGATAGATCTTAGTAACATTATCAATAACAACTCTAGTCAATTTCAACTCCTTAAATAAATTTGATTGCTTTTATTGGAGAAACCTTCAAAGCAATCCAAGCCGGTAATATTGTAGAAATAAATGATAATATAATTGAACCGCTTATCACTACAATATAATGAATATAATTGATTGTAACTGGAAGCTTATTTAGAAAATAAATCTCACCATCCAATGATATCAATCCATAATTCTGCTGTAAGTAACAAAATATTAATGCCAACG
>CAZBNQ010000215.1:0-5580 GCA_964493035.1 uncultured Hyphomicrobiales bacterium
TTTGTTTCTTTTTCATTATTCTTTCAAGGCTCCGGCAGTAAGTCCATTTATAATTTTCTTTTGGAAAAATATAAAAAGAATAATTATTGGAAGCGCAGACATTCCTGCACCAGCCATCAAATGCCCCCAATCTATTGATTGCTTGCCCAAGTAAAATGTTAATCCTACTGGCAATGTCCTATAATCTATTTCATTTGTTAATAAGAAAGGCATCAAAAATGAGTTCCAATTAGCTAAGAAAGTATAAATTGCCAGTACAGTTAGAATTGGTTTGCATAGTGGTGCTACAACTCTAAATAATATATACCATTCTCCGGCACCGTCTATTCGGGCTGCATCTTCGATATCTCTTGGCAATGTTATTATATACTGCCTTATTAAGAATATTCCGAATGGAGTAACAAGCCATGGCACTATAAGAGCATAATAAGTATTAATCCATCCAAATTCTACTATCAACCTATAGAGTGGTATCATTACAACATGATGTGGAATTATAATCACACCTAAGATTGAAAGCCAGATAATAGTATTAAATTTTGTATTTCGTCTTGCTAAGGCATATCCAGCCATTAAGCAAAATATAAGATTTCCGAGTGTAACAAAAAATGCAACGATCAATGAATTTGAAAAATATATATCAAAAGAATCTGATACTAATGCTTCAGTATAATTTTTAAATGTATATTCCGAAAATATTATATTAAAAAATCCACCTAAAGACTCAGGATATTCCTTCAAAGATAGTATAATCATCCATGCCATCGGGAATATCATAGCTATTGCAACAATTGCCAAAATCAGATATATTGATATTTTTGTAATCGCTTTCATTTTCTATTCAATTGAGAGATTAGTGTTCCAATTGTATTTTCAATTTGCTTATAAAGCCCAACGTTCGAACCATTAAAAATAAATGCAAAAGCAAACGTCTCGCCATCTAATGACTTAACATAGCCTGCCAATGCACTTACATTGGAGTGTGTTCCTGTTTTTCCTCTTAGATTAGCTTCTGCTGGTGTATATTTAAAACGTTTTCTCAAAGTGCCGTCACGACCAGCAATGGAAAGAGAAGAATCTAAATATTTTCCTATGCTCAAATCATGTGCCTTATCGAGCATCAAGCAAATCGTTTCGGTAGTTGCTCTATTTCTTCGAGACAAACCCGATCCATCATTAAACTGACATCCGGCAAAAGGAATTTTCAGGCTATCAAACAATTTTGCATAATAACTTGTAGCACCCAATTTATTATTATCATGATTGATATATCCACCCAATAGTTTAAATGAGTGTTCTGCCAAAAAATTATCACTAAACTTATTTATTATATTCAACATACTCGAAAAAGGTCTTTCAAATTCAACTAATTGAATAGTTTTTTTACCTGATTCAGACATTTTCTTTCTTGCAATACCACCCTTAATTTGTATTCCTGCTGCTCTAATTCTATCATATAAAGCACCGGCTACATAAATATCTGAATTTTGAATTGTAAAATATTTAGTAACTGAACTATTTGCAGATAAGCTGCCTGATACTGTAATTATCTGTTTTCCATCAGGAGACAAACTGGAGCTGATAGATATTCCACCTTTACTAACTTTCTTAATTGGAGTATTTTTTTTAGTAGCAATTTTTGGTTTTATTAACATTGCAAAATCGTTGCTGGCATCACCATAATTTTGAGTATTGCCAGGATATATTTCATCAGATTCAATATCTAAATTATTTTCTGCGCGTTTTTTGCCTTTAGCAGGTTTTCTTTTGACTGGTGCTACTACTACAGCATTATTTACCTTGATTATCGATGATGAATTTGGAAATATTTGAATATTTACAGGTTTTCCACCTATTGCTCCTGCTGAAGCAACTACCGTTATAGTATTTTTTTCTAAAGATAGAGGAGTAACTGGAGCAACCGGTTCTACTTCATCTAAGTCTCCGCTATATTTAAATCTATTATACTCTTTATCGAAGAAACTAGGATCACAATATACTGATCCATTAATTTTTTTAATGCCAAGATTTTTGATTTTTTCGGCAATTAATTCCAAATCATTGATTGATAGAAAGGCGTCGCCTCTACCATAAATATATATATTCCCGTTGAGTTCAGAAGATATTTGGCTTGCATCAGTATAGACTGTGGTCTTTATTTGAGGATTTGCACCTAAATAGTTTAGAGTAGAAAATGTAGTAAACAATTTGCTTACCGAAGCCGGTATTAATGGCAATTGATGATTATGAGTATAGCAAAATTTATTACTATCCACAGAATAAATAGCTATACCATAGTTGGTCTTTGCCAACCCTGGATTATTTATTAAAATTGATATAGAATTAACCAAAGTTGCCAAACTCGAAATTGTATCCTTCGGAATTGTAGGATAAATTTTAGTTTGTGCTACCGGTTTGATTATTTTCTTAGTTTTTGGAACAATTTTTTTCTTTTTTGCAGGAGCAGAATCTGCAATAGAAAAACTAATAAAAAGAAAACAAATTACGTAAAATATATATTTCATGATATCATTTCAAAAATAAATACAAATTAATCAATAAGCGAAAATAAGCAATTAATCCAGAATTTGCTCATAAATTTTCTTAGCACATTCTTTAGGACTACCGCTAAGCCAAGTCATATCATCATACTGCCTAAACCAAGTCATTTGTCTTTTAGCATATCTTCTGGTATTTTGACTGATCTTATCAATCGCTTCTTTATCAGACATTTTGCCTTCTAAGAATGCAATTGTTTCTTTATATCCAACAGTATTCAATGAATTTAAATCTTTAGAAAACCCCATCGATAAAACTTTTTCTGTTTCTTCAATTATACCTGATTTCCACATTATTTCCGAACGTATATTAATTCGATTATATAGCAGGTTTCTATCATGATAAATTCCAAAATAAATTGGATCGAGCTCGCGTTTTGTATCGAATAATTGATGTGCTTGAGAAAAAGGTATACCTGTCATTTCGAAATATTCCAGAGCTCTGATTATCCTTCGAGGATTTTTTTCAATATATAATTCGGCAGATTTTTGATCTATCTCTTTTAATCTTTGATATAATATCTCCAATCCTAATTCAATCATCTCATTTTCTAATCTGATTCTTATAGAATTATCAGTATTCGAATTTTCATCTTTAAAAAATCCCTCGCATAAAGCCTTTATATAAAGACCTGATCCACCAACAACAATAGGAATAATGCCATTATTTTGCAGTTCTTGAACTTTGGAATATGCTTGGTCGCCAAAAACACCAGCACTATAATACTCATCCGGCTCTAAGAAATCAATAAAGTGATGAACAGCTCGGCTTCTTTCTTCCAGCGTAGCTTTTGCAGTACCGACATCAAGATATTTAAATACTTGTCTGGAATCAGCAGAAATTATCTCAGAATCCATTAGATTAGCTAATTCAATTCCCAATTCTGTTTTTCCTGAAGCAGTAGGTCCTGCTATTACTATCAACTTTTTTGAATTAGACTTCATCCCAACCTTGCTTTCCAATTAAAGGTACAAATTTAAATTTTTCCCTTTTTTGTTCCTTAAAATCTTTATCGGAAATTCTATCGACAACATACATTACTTGAGATTCTCTATCTCCGACTGGTACGATCAATCGTCCACCAATTGAAAGTTGATTTTTCAGAATCAGTGGTACTTCCGGAGCTCCGGCTGTAACAATAATTCTATCAAACGGTGCAAATTGGCTAAAATCATTAGTACCGTCGCCCAAAAATGTATTTACTTTATACTCTAATGAATGCAGCAATGCACTTGTTCTCGAATATAATTCAGGAATACGTTCAATCGAGTAAACTTCAGCAGCAAGTTCCGACAGAATAGCTGCTTGATATCCACTGCCAGTACCAATTTCCAATATTTTATGACTTTTTTGAATATTAAGAATCATAGTCATATAAGCAACAGTAAAAGGCTGTGAAATTGTTTGTCCACAAATGATTGGCAAAGCTTTATCTTCATACGATTTATCATAAAATTCAGGCAATACGAATAGGGATCGCGGCACATTAGCCATAGCTTTCAAGACATTTTCGTCTCGAATACCTTTTCGACGAAGGGATTTTAAAAGCAATTCCTTCTGCTCGATAAGATAATCTGGTTCCCTATGCATTATTATCCTTGTGAATTTTAAAAAACTACTAACCTAATATAATAATATTTGGCATTATGATAATTGAAAAGGCTTGTCTCAATAGGAATAAACCACTCAATTTAATATAAAATATATTGTAGAGACAGGTCTCAGACCTGTCTGTCTCAGACCTGTCTGTCTTAGACCTGTCTCTACAGAAAAGAACCAAAAAATTGATTCATGAAAACCATTTTTTTGAAATAGACTCAATTCGACTTTTATTGAGACAACCCCATCCGTAAATCAATAAAATTATCCAAGTTGTGCCAAGTTTTCTTTAATTTTATTTAAAGATTCTTTCATCGAAGCCAATTTTTCTCTTTCGTAAGCAACGATATCAGCCGGTGCATTATTAACAAACCTTTCGTTCGATAATTTTGATTCACTACCTTTAATGTTACCCTCGAGTCGAGAAATTTCCTTATTCAATCTTTCCTTTTCTTTATCAATATCGATAGAGCCGGCGACAGACAAGCAAACTTCGATTTCTCTAACAACAGATGCTACAGAACCTTCAGGTTTTGTAATCTCAGATTCAATAGTTAATTCAGAACATTTTGCCAATGAGGTCAAAACATTCTTTAGGTTGTCGAACACATTCTTTGTTGCTTCATCTTTGATACCCAGCATCACAGGGAGTTTTTGTGATGGTGGAATATTCATATTAGCTCTTAGTCTGCGAGTTTCTTCAACAATCAATTGAGCCAATTCAAATTTAGATTCAATTTCATTATTGATCGATTTATCGCAAGCTTCAGGAAACATTGAAGTCGAAATACTGCTATTATCATCTCTATCATCAATCAAATGATAAATTTCTTCTGTAATGAATGGCATAACAGGATGAAGAAGTTTTAGTATACCTTCGTAAACTTCAATTGTAAAGTTGACTAATCCTGCTTTATATTCAGCAGAATCTGAGGAGTTGAGCTGTACTTTCAATACTTCTAGATACCAATCGCAGAAATCTCTCCAAATGAAATCATAAAGAAGTTTAGAATATTCTGTTACTCTGAAATCATTCAAAGCTTCGATCATTTTTTTGACTGTAGAATTAAATCTGGACAAAATCCATTTATCAGCAAAAGAATATTGATCTTCGGAAAGTCTTTGAGATTTTCTCAAATTTTCATCAATTTCATCTTGTTTCATCAAAATGAATCGACCGGCATTCCATACCTTATTTGCGAAATTTCTTCCAAGTTCTACTGAAGGAATATCTTGATTATCGACATCGACATCAATTCTCACATCTTGTCCTAAAGGCGAAAGGAAAATCATAGTAAATCTAACAGCATCAGAGCCATATTTATCAATGATATTCAATGGATCGGGAGAATTGCCTAGAGATTTTGATAGTTTGCGTCCCCGGCCGTCTCTAATTGTACTAGTAAAGTAAACATTTTTGAA